>CAZBYH010000006.1:12376-21916 GCA_964496155.1 uncultured Methanoculleus sp. | reverse complement strand
TCATCAGCTTCAGAAGAATGTTGATGGACGGGCCTGAGGTGTCTTTGAACGGGTCCCCGACGGTGTCACCGGTAACAGCTGCCTTATGTGCATCTGAACCCTTGCCACCGAGGTTCCCCAGCTCAATGTATTTCTTTGCATTATCCCATGCACCACCGGCGTTTGCCATAGTGATTGCAAGCATGAATCCTGCACCGAGTGAACCGACAAGGAGACCACCGAGGGCAGCCTTGCCGAGAACAATACCAACGAGAACGGGGGCTGCAATGGCGATGACACCCGGAAGGATCATCTCACGCAGTGCGGATGCGGTGGAGATAGAGATACATGCTGCATAGTCAGGTTCTGCGGTGCCTTCCATGATTCCCGCTATCTCTTTGAACTGACGGCGGACTTCTATCACAATAGCATATGCCGCACGTCCGACTGCCGACATCGTCATGGATGAGAAGAGGAACGGAAGCATTGCACCGATGAGAAGACCGATGAATACCGGAGGTTCCATGACATCGATTGCTTCGAGGTTCACAGCGATGCCGTAGGAAGCAAAGAGTGCGAGTGCAGTGAGTGCTGCAGAACCTATTGCAAATCCCTTGCCGATGGCTGCGGTGGTGTTCCCGACTGCATCAAGGGTATCGGTGATTTTTCGGACAGACTCAGGCTGGTGGGTCATCTCTGCGATACCGCCTGCATTATCTGCAACAGGTCCGTACGCATCGACTGCAAGGGAGAGGCCGAGGGTTGCAAGCATGCCGACCGCTGAAACTGCAATACCATAGAGGCCTGCGAAGGTGTACGAGACGTAGATGGCAAGTGCGATAATGAGGGTCGGGACGAGTGTGGACTCCATACCCTTTGCAAACCCGGTGATGATGCAGGTTCCAGCGCCTGTCTCACAGGCTTTTGCAATCGTCTGGGTGGGTTTGCGTTCGTAGGAGGTGTAATACTCGGTGAGCTGACCAATCAGGAATCCTGCGACAAGACCTGCGACACACGCAACAAATACCCCGAACCCATAACTTCCGAGAAGCATGGTGGCGATGAAATACGTGGTGACGACTACGAGAACGAGTGCTGCGACAAGACCCATATTGAATGCCATGTGAATTGCAGAGGACTCGGTCTTTTTTGTTTTTACAAAGAACGAACCGATGATAGCACAGAGGATACCGACTGCGGAGATTACCATCGGGAGGATAACGAGGTTGTACTCCGGCATGCCGCTGAGAGATGCAATGGAATCAATGCCCAGAATAAGGCTGATGTCATTGCCCTTGCTGATTGCAAGAATAGCTGCAGCACCGAGGAGCATGGTGGCGATGATTGACCCGACATATGACTCATAGAGGTCAGCACCCATACCCGCTATATCACCAACATTGTCACCGACATTGTCTGCAATGGTCGCGGGGTTTCGGGGGTCGTCTTCAGGGATACCTGCCTCGACCTTACCGACGAGGTCAGCACCGACGTCTGCGGCCTTCGTAAAGATACCGCCGCCGACACGGGCGAAGAGTGCAATCGAACTTGCACCAAGAGAGAACCCTGCAACTACATTGACAATCTCATAGATGCTGGCGCCTTCCATCAGGGTAGAAACGCCGATAAATGCTACAGAGAGACCAAAGAGGCCGAGACCGACGACAGCCATACCCATGACAGTACCGGAAGCAAAGGAGACACGGAATGCATCAACAATGCCGCGGGTAGCAGCATGTGCTGTCCGGCCGTTTGCGGAAGTAGCGGTGATCATGCCGATATAACCGGCAGTTGCGGAAAGAACCGCTCCGATGACAAAGCAGACCGCGGTTAACGGACTGATGAGTATTGTCAGGATGATCGCGAGTACTATCACAAAGACCGCGATGTACTTGTACTGGGTGTTTAAATACACCATCGCACTTTTGTGTATCACGGATGTGAGCTTCTTGATGAGCTCACTGCCTTCCCCTTCAGACTGAACCTTTCTATAGGCCAGTCCCGCAAAGAGAAGAGCAATCAGGGCACATATTGGTGCCAGATAGATGAGTGGATCCATGGTTTTTCCAAATCCCCCTTTATGGTTTCAGACACACAACCACACGGGTTTTTCGATTCCATACAGATTAGGGTTCTCTATATAAAAAAAGAATAGGATTGCTTATGAAGACCGCGGTATGGTATGTCCACGAATGGGGGGACCTGCCTTCATCGTTCGCCCGTTTCAAACCGAAGAGAAAGCTACCCTTTCGATCGCTGTCTGGTGTGTGCCCCTTGTTGTATCCGGATGTCTTGTATTGCCGGACCGGTCTTTTTTTCGTGAGGCTGATTCTTCCATGTTTGGCACATTGCGTCGCTAAATTTGATATTATCTTCCTTTTACCATCCGTTTATGTCAATTCAGCTCAGAATAAAATTAGGGATGGTGAGCACCGGTGCAAAATGGGTAGCGAAAGGAAACCGCGTGGGTCGGACGGAATGATGCACCTTTAGGAAAAACAGGTAAATGAAAACTCAGTCTAAATCGGTCGGGAGAGAAAGTTTCTCTCACTTTGATTCTGAACCCCGCACCACAAGCACTGGCTGGTGGGCCAAACGGATTACCTCGGCGGAGACTGAGCCCAGAAATGCATGTGAGAGCCCCGTTCTGCCGTGAGCACCCACGACAATGAGAGAAACCTTTCGGCTATCTGCAACCCGAACAATCTCGTCTGCCGGGTTGCCACTGAGAATCACCGGCTCTACCTCAAGGCCTGCCTCCCGGAAGCGGCAGACAGTCTCTGTCATCAGCTGCTGGCTCTCCCGGTGAAGGCGGTCACGCAGCGTATCTTCATAGAGTGTGGCCGAGTCGGCATCCAGACCGGGCGGTTCGGCGATGAGAAACTTTTTTTTGGGGGCATCTGAGACGTGCAGAAGCACAACCTTCCGGCACCCGGCGTCTGTGAGGCGGAGCACGTAGTCTGCTGCCCTTGCAGAAACAGGAGAGAAATCGGTTGCTAAGCAGACAGTGTCAAAAAGCATACTGGTCCCTCCCCGGCACCGTATGTGGCAGTTTCTGGTATGTCATGATGGCTCTTCCTGACAGATATGTACATTTTGGCAGGAAAAAAAGGTGTGTATTTATTTCATGGGCTGTCGGTGAAAATGGCTCTTTGGGTATGGACCGGGTGAAACGATGAGGGTGGTGGGGGGCGTGTCCTCGCATCATTGGAAGGGGTTTATCCCCTCATGTTCTCGTGATAAAAATAGACACCAGATCCACTTTACAGCGAGCCTGAGCACGAACATTGTTTTCAGTACTTCTACAAAAAAATGCAGGATACGTGAATAATGAGCCCAAAAGAAGAGAATAACTATATCTCTTCCTACGAAGAAGAGCGCACAATGAAGACGATGCAGGAAGTCCGGGATCGACTGGCCCGTGGAAAGGCTATCGTCTGGACGGCGATGGAGATGAAGGAACGGGTGCGGGCGGGGGATATTCCCACAGCAGCAGAGGTGGATATCGTCACAACCGGCACCTTTGGCGTCATGTCAGGCACTGCTGCTGTGATGACCGTTCCTGTTGCCCCTCCCGGTGCGTTCACACGGGCCGACCGGGTTACCCTCAATGGTGTACCCGCCTTCCCCGGCCCCTGTCCAAATGAACGACTGGGCACGGTGGATGTCATCGTCTATGGGACTGCTGCCGCATCAGAGAAATATGGCGGGGGTCACCTCTTCCGGGATCTGGTGGATGGCAAAGATATCGATGTGATAACAGAGGCAGGCGGGAAAACCTTTGAGAACACGATCTTCATCGAAGATCTCACGTCGGCCCGCATCTTCACCACCCGGAGCTGTTTTAGGAATTACACCGCCTTTGTCAATCGGGGACCTGATCCGGTCAGTACCATCTTTTCGGTTCTGCCTTTGGAGGGTGATATGAGTGCGGCGACTGTCTCAGGGTGTGGAGAGATAAACCCCGTTGAAAATGACCCTGCCCTCATTCATATCCGACCGGGCACGCCGCTTCTGTTAAACGGTGCTCCGGGAATAGTCATGGGGGAGGGCACACGGAGCACCCCGGAACGACGGAATATCGCCGCATGTGCCGAGCTCAGTGCAATGGGCGGTGAATATACGGGCGGGTTTGTGACCTCTCGGGGGCCTGAGTGCCTGACCTCGGTCGGCATTGCCCTGCCGGTTCTCACGGCAGATGACATCACCCGCCTCTCGATAACCGATGAAGAGATTGCCCTTCCGGTGGCAGACGTCACCGACCGTGCCCCGCTTTCAACTGCATCCTACGGCGATGTCTGGCAGGGAACGGACCTTACGGTGCAGGTGAACCCCCTCAACTGCCTGTTTTGCGGGACCTGCACCGCTGCTGAGGCCTGCCCGACAAAAGCAGTCATGATGGGCGGCGGAATCATGCGTTCCCGTTGTGTATCCTGTGGCACCTGTGTGCATACCTGCCCGAACGAGGTATACACCATGCAGGCCGGTGCCCTGCACCGAACGGATGGCAGCACCACCGCTGTCCCCATCGTACTCCGACAATCAGATCGCTCACGGGGCGAAGCGCTCTGCACGTTGATGAAATATCAGCTCCTTAGGGGGGAGTTTATCTTATGAATTCTATTTTCTGGTCTGGTTTGGGGGTGCATGGCTATGCATGAAGAGAGTGCTCTGCATTATGTCGCCTCGGCCGGTGTGGACACCGTTGTCAGCCTGCCCTGTGATCGGACACAGGGCCTGTACTGCCTGATTCAGGAGAACTTCCGACATATAACCGTAATGCGGGAGGAGGACGGTGTTGGTCTCTGTGCCGGTCTTTTCCTTGCGGGAAATCGCCCGATGATACATATCCAGAGCTCAGGCCTTGGCACCATGCTCAATGCGATTATGACACTCCCCGTGCCGTATGAACTCCCACTCCCTGTCCTTGCCTCGTGGCGTGGTGTCCATCGGGAAAGGACTGAGGTGCAGATGCCGTTCAATATCCATCTGCCTGATTTACTGGATGCGCTCGATATTGTGTATACGGTGGTGCACGAGGCCGGTGACCTCGACCGTATTGAAGGAGCCATTGCCGATGCCTTTGAGCACCATCGGCCGCATATCATTCTTGTCTCCCCAAAGGTTTGGGAAGGAATCGGGGGTACTGCCGGAGTTCCCCCCGCTCAGGCGTTCCCCCTGCGCAGCCGTGATATCAGTTTTACATACAAACGATCGATCACGCAGCCGTTCTGGCGGCGGGCAGATGCCATCGCTGCTGTTGCCTCCCTTATCACCAATGAACTGGTGGTCACCAATCTTGGCGCTCCCGGAAATGAACTCTATGCGGTTCGGGATCGACCAGAGAACTTCTACATGATGGGCAGTTATACCCAGGCTACGCCCATTGGTCTGGGACTGGCTCTGGGACAGGATCGTGGCGTCGTTGTCTTTGACGGGGACGGGAGTCTTTTAGGGACTGCCATCCTGCCGGTGGTGGCAGCAGAAGCGCCGGATAACCTCACGATCATCGCTCTTGATAACGGGTCATTCGGCAGCACCGGTGATCAGCTGACCCACGCGTATGCAGTCGCTGACCTCGAACTGATGGCCCGCGGAGCAGGCATAACAAACACCTGCAAGGTGCAGGATGAAAAGAGCCTCCGTGCAGCCTTCCTTTCCCGGAGTCCCGGCCCCCGGTTTATCCATGTCGTTATTGCTCCCGGCAATACGAAATCGCCGTCTATTCCCTTCAGGGCACTGGATATCAGGGATCGGTTTATGAATGCGGTCTGGTCTCCTGCGATGAAACAAACGTTGTTTGGTTAAAGCAAACACATTTTAGTAAACCGCTCCAACGCTACCAGAGAATTTGTATGCCTGAGATCTCGCGTGTCCGAACTGCCAGTATCATCACCCTTCTTGGGGCCTTGCTGATCGGTGCCTTTTTCCTCGCACTGAGCCTCGGGCCGACAACGGTACCGTTTTCCGCATTCATCCCGAATGATTTGTCAGGTATGCTCGCGGCTCTTTTCACCGGCGGAGACATCGCAGAGTTCTTCCCTGACCACACGTCGTACCTCATCATCTACTCGATTCGCCTCCCGCGGGTGATTGCCGCAATACTCGTTGGTGCCGGTCTTGCCGCCGCTGGTGCTGCAATGCAGGGACTGTTTCGCAACTCGATGGCAGATCCCTATATCATCGGAACGTCATCAGGAGGTGCCTTTGGTGCTGCCTTCACCATTGTCTTTATGGGAGGGCTTTTCCTTCCGGTATTTGCGTTCATTGGCGCTATCGGAGCTACATTTCTGGTCTATATCATTGCAACACGGCAGGGGCGTGCATCGGTGGAGACATTGCTTCTCACGGGTATTGCAATCTCGATGTTCTTCTCATCCATTCTCTCGTTTCTCATGTATTCGGCAGGAAAAAGTCTGCATCAGATTGTCTTCTGGCTGATGGGCGGTTTCTGGAACGTCTCATGGAGCGATGTCTGGCTTGGTCTTTTGATCCCTGTCGGTGGGATATTCCTGATTGCCCTTGCCCGAGACCTGAATATTCTCTCTCTGGGAGAGGAAGACGCCCTCCACCTTGGTGTCAATGTTGAGCAGTTCAAGCGGGTTCTGCTTTTTATCTCTGCGGCAGTCACCGCCGTTGCTGTTTCTATTGCGGGCTCCATCGGATTTATTGGTCTCATTACGCCTCATGTGATGCGGCTCATTGTCGGGCCTGATCACCGGGTTCTCTTCCCCGCATCGATGATTGCAGGCGGGCTTTTCCTTCTTATGGCAGACACCCTCACCCGATCGTTTCTGGGAGAGATGCCGGTCGGTGTGATCACCTCTTTTGTCGGTGCTCCGTTTTTCATCATGCTCCTCAGGAGGAGGATGCGGGCATGATCGATGTAAACGGTCTCTCTGCCGGCTACGGAGGAGACGATATCATTCGCGAGATCACCCTTTGGGCAGAAAAAGGCGAATTTGTCGGGATAATCGGCCCGAACGGCTCGGGCAAGACCACGCTTTTAAAAACCCTCAGCCGGGTGCTGGAACGTTCCGGCGGTGTAATGACTCTTGAGGGTCGGATTCTCGGCGATTATGGACAGAAGGAACTGGCCCGCATCATGAGTGTCGTCCCTCAGGAAACAGGGATGAACTTCTCCTATACGGTGAAAGACATCGTCATGATGGGCCGGTTTCCCTATCAGGAGCGGTTCAAAAAGGAGACCGCTGATGATTACCGCATCGTGCGCGAGGCAATGGAGGTGACGAATGTCATTCACCTGAAAGACCGGGCAGTGACCGAGATATCCGGCGGGGAACGACAGCGGGTGATCATAGCCCGTGCGCTTGCACAACAACCAAAAGTGATTCTCCTCGATGAAGCGACTGCCCATCTCGATATCAATCATCAGGTGGAGATTCTCTCTATTATCCGGGATTTGGGCGAGAGCGTCACTAAGATTGGGGTTTTCCATGACCTCAACCTTGCCGCTGAGTTCTGTGACCGGATTGTTCTCATGGGGGAGGGGCAGGTTCGTGCGATTGGGACGCCTGCCGAGGTGCTCACGATAAAAAACCTGCGGGATGAGTATGGCATTACGGCGATGGTGCAGTCCAATCCTGTTACGGGCCGGCCGCTGATTATGCCTCTGAGTGAAAGTGTCCCGTCTGTTCTCCGTGGCGTTCGTATCCACATTATTTCCGGTGGAGGCAGCGGCGCAGGGCTGATGTACACGCTTGCTGCGGCGGGATGTCTTTTGACCGCAGGCGTGCTTTCACCGATGGACTCTGACTTTGCGGCTGCATCACAGCTCGGCATTCCCTGTATTACGGTGCCTGCATTTGCCCCCATCACTCCTGCTGTCTGTGGAGCACTCGGGGCGTATCTCGATGAGGCAGATGTGATTATTCTCACCGCGATGCCGGTGGGGGAGGGTAATCTCCCGAATATCCAGGCCCTCACCACTGCCCGCCGCTCCCGGCTTCTCCTTTTTATCCCTCCCGGTGAAAAGTTCACCGACTGCACACCAGGGGGGGACGGTTCCTTCCTTGCAGCGATACGTGCTGCGGGGTGTCCGGTTGTTTCATCGCGAAATGACCTGTATCGGGAAGTTGAAAAGCGGGTCATTACCTACAAAAGCCGAAAATAGAATTAAATTCGATAATTTCTCTTTTTCCAGTCTGCTCTTCATAATAGATTACATCAAACATTTGGATATAACTAAATAATAGATTATCAGATATTGTTGACTTATATCCAAAAAAGGTTTGTTTATGAATTCTAAGATGCGTATTCGTTTATCCCTTTTCATCATGGTGCTTCTCGTCATGGTGCAGGGTTGTGCAGCGGTTGATTACCTGACATTCCATGGCGATGCCCAGCGTACGGGCTACGTTTCGGAGGCAGGCCCTCTCACGGAGAATATTCGGTGGTCGGTTTCACCGGGTTCGATTGATTGCTCGCCGGTGGTGGCGGATGGTCGTGTATTTGTCGCGACTGGCCCTGATATGGCTCATCCGGAGGCGATTTCTGCTCTATACTGTTATGATACACAGACCGGAGAGCAACTCTGGACATATACAACCGGATCCGAGTGTGGCCTCACCGTTGCAGATGATCTGCTCATTGTCGGCGGTCTTGACGGGTACCTCACTGCCCTTAACACCGCAGATGGGAATGAGGAATGGTCTGTTCTGGCGGATGATAATCCTGGATTCTTTGGTCTGACCTCATCACCGCTCTATTATAATGGTCTCATCTATGTGCTGACCCCCTCTGACGGTGGTCTGCACGTGTATGACCCGGCAGATGGTAGTGAGGTATGGGCGGTAGCATTTGGCGCATGGAACGTTGGGTGGACGAACGCGACCTACTTCACCGCGCCTGCTGCAGCAGATAATGTGGTATATTTCCCATCCAACCTCTCAGAACTCTATGCGTATGATATAACAACAGAAACAGAAATCTGGAACGTCACTCTTGACGGTGTGATAAGGTCGGCACCGGTAATCGATACAGACTCGCTTTTTATCACAACCACAACGGCACTCTATGAAGTATCCCTTGCAGACGGTGACGTGCTTGCGAGCCGTGCAATAGGTACCGCGCAGAGCACACCAGCACTGGATAGTTTGCACAGCCGGCTCTATGTAGGAACAAGCAGTGGAATGGTCTGTCTGAATACCAATGATATTACTGCAGCACCGGTATGGGAGGAGACAACGGCAAAAATGGACGCTTCACCAGTCATCGCAGGAAATCTGGTGTACGGTGCAACCAATGAAGCGCAGTCTTCAGTTTATGCATTCAATATAGCAGATGGCAGTGAAGCATGGAGATACACACTTCCGGCACCCGCAGGTGGCAACTTCGCTGCATTCTGGGGTTCGTCGCCGGCAGTTGCAGACGGTGTGCTCTATATCGGCGCTGAGTATACGAATACCCTTTTTGCCTTTGGGGAGGATGTCACGCCTGTTGGACCCGTTTTTATCTTTGATAACGATGTAACGGTCACTGATGGCGAAACCTTCAGTTTCGTTCCTTCGAACGACGCGTCTGCGTCCTACACCATCAACC
>CAZBYH010000006.1:0-12276 GCA_964496155.1 uncultured Methanoculleus sp. | reverse complement strand
GCACAACCGACCTTGGTGCGCTTGACAATGCGGCAACAATGGGCGGGTTCACGTTCAACGCGTCAGATGCCTGGTATGCATCCTTCGGTTCGTTCCTCCTTGAGGATATCAACGGGATAGCAAACGATGCCTGGGGTGCGCCCAATGCACATTCATGGGCCCTCTACCTGAATGGTGCTCCAACTTCGGTCGGGCTTGGTGGAAACAATCTTGCTGAAGGTGACACGGTGACGTTCTATTACTGCCCGTCAGACCCAGTCACCTATGCGAATCTCATTGATGAGGCTACCTACATCGTCGATATTGATGTAATAGTCGACAGTGGAGCCCCTGAATATATCTTCGACGGCGATGTGACAGTTTACACGGGTGAAACCTTCAGTTTTGTGCCTTCGAACGACGCGTCTGCGTCCTACACCATCAACCGCACAACCGACCTTGGTGCGCTTGACAATGCGGCAACAATGGGCGGGTTCACGTTTAATGCGTCCGATGACTGGTATGAATCCTATGGTTCGTTCCTCCTTGAGGATATCAACGGGATCGCAAACGAGGACTGGACACAGTCCAATGCGCATTCATGGGCCCTCTACCTGAACGGTGCTCCAGCTTCGGCTGGTCTTGGTGCAAACAATCTTGCAGACGGTGACACGCTCACCTTCTACTACTGTCCGTCCGACCCTGACACCTATGCATATCTCATTGATGAGGCAACCCACATCGTGAATATCAATGTGGCGGTATCTCCGTTGAAAATCTCTGACGTTGATGTGACAAACGCTCCACGTGGCGGCACATCGGTGGCGACCATCAACGTCACTGCATATGATGCAGGCTGGTATGTCGTGGTTGTCAGTGGAGTGAACAGCGGTGGGGACAGTCTCGCAGGCATTGCTACGGTCAGACTCGCTGCGGGCGAGACCCTGGATATACCAGCACTCATTGCCATTCCACAGCGGGTTCAGACGGGCACCTATCATCTCTATGCCGGTGTTTACACGCTGGACGGGTACCCCAACGGCATCCTTACCCACAGTAGTGAGGGAGTAACATGCATCGTTTCCTAAGTGCACTCCTCATCACCCTTCTTTTCATCTGTGCAGCACCAGTTGCAGCACTTTCGATGGATACGAGTGGGGGTACGGCCGGTCAGGCAGTGGTCGTCACCCTTGACGCACCAGCATTCGTGACTTTCCAGATGAACAGCGGTGTGCCAGTGTATGCCTATGGCACAACTATTTCCTTCATTCCTGCGGCGACCGGCACCCTTTCAATCACCGCGACTGCCGCAGGCCAGACCGCGGTTGCGAGCGTTCCTGTCGCAACTGGTGGCAGCAGCGGTGGTGGCAGTAGTGATACCCCCTCTGTTTTCTGGAGAACCGTCACCTTGCCAAAGGGCGATTTTAACGTTACTGCCGACAACTCCAAAAAGTCCTACCCCGTCTCATGGCAGAGTGGCCTTGGTGTCCTCCAGAAAGCAGGCATCAGTTTTAAGGTAAGCGACAAGTGGGATAGCGGTCTCTTCACTATCGAGGTGGATGGGACACCCAACGAGGGACTGGCCGGCTGGATGTACCAGGTGAATGGCATCGCACCGGGCGTGACTGCTGACCAAAAACCTGTTTCCACTGGTGATGAAGTGATCTGGTATTACAGCGAATCGATGAGCCAGACGCCTGACCAGTCGCCGAAGGCATTCTACTTCAGGGTACAGACGAGTAGCGCCCTTGCTCCCAGCAGTTCATCCACAGGAACCGGTGAAACGGGAACAGGCGATGGAACAACAACAGATGGCGCAACGGCAGAAGCTGTCTCATATCCGCTCTCTCTCCCTCCCGGCTCTGATCTGCGTCTGACTGAAGGTCGGATGCATCTGACCGTAAACGTCCCGATGGCGACTTCAGCGGGGGATACGATCACCTTTGCTGGCAACACGATGATCATCACGCGTGATGATGTTACCTTAAAAATTCGCTTTGTGGACTTCACGGACAAGAACGGTGTCATATCAGGAACAATTGCCGATGTCACTGCTGAAACAAAGCCGGTTCAGGTGACCTGTGCAAACGGTGCCACCCCGAAAATTGGTCTCTTTGTCTCCCTCATGACGGTTCCAATGGATGCTGATATCGGTTCTACGGTGACTCCGATCTCCGGCCTCTCCGATGTACCAACAGCAACACTGAGTGCTGCCAATGCCGCACTCGGTGCTGAGGGCAAGGCAGTCGATACTGCCGGCTGGCTGATGAACGTTGAAAAACGCGGTCTTGAAAATGGGGTGGATGTGGGCGATGTAACCGTCCGTATCACCGTAGACCCTGCATTTATTACCCAGGCAGGCGGCCTCTCTGCCCTGCGTCTGGTGCATATCATGGATGACGGTACCACAGAGGTGCTTGCACTTCGGTCTGTAGGCACCACCACTGATGGCAAGATGATTCTTGAAGCAGGGCCCGCAAAAGGGCTTTCCTCGTTCCTCTTTGTCTCCATTATGGATGCACCGGTGGCATCCGGCACAATAGCCACACCGTCCACAACCTCCAAAACCACGACTCCGGCACCAACAACGTCCGGAACCCCTCTGAGTGCCATCTGTGCAGCAGCAGCGGGTCTCATCGGAGTAACCGCCATATACCAGAACAAAAAAAGATAACTAAAACAAGACAGGTTGAATAAATGAACACAAAAAAACTTTTTTTTTTAATTCTCATCATCGTTTCCTGCTTCACGGCAACAGCAGTGGCCTATCCGCTCACTGCAGAGAATGATGAAGTCAGTAATGCGCTTGCCTACCTCGCTTCCTGCCAGCAGGCAGACGGGGGGTTTGCTGAACAAGGAAAAGCATCCTCGGCGTCTCTCTCCACATGGGCTATCCTTGCGATTGTATCCGCAGGTGGCGACCCTGACCAATGGTCAGCGGGCGGTGCTTCAGCAGGTGACTATCTGCGCACCCTTGGAGATGAAACACTTGCTATTGATGGAACATCTGAGACCGCGAAACTCATTATTACTGCGGTCGCCGCAGGTGATGATCCGCGGAACTTTGGCGGGCATGACTTTGTCGCGTTCCTGCAGAAGAAGCAGCGGGAAGATGGGCGCTATGGAGAACATATCTACACTACAAGCTGGGCTATCCTGGCCCTTTCTGCTGTGGGTGAGGACACCTCGAAAGCGGTTGCCTGGCTGAAAAAACAGCAGAACGAAGATGGTGGCTTTAGCTGGGCGGTTGGAGCAGAGAGTGACTGCGATGATACCGGATCTGCCATCGAAGCCCTTATCGCCGGAGGAACATCCAAGGATGCACCTGTCATCCGAAATGCCATCACCTTCCTGAAGAAACAGCAGAAGGATGACGGTGGGTTCAACTATGGTGGAACCAGTGCGACAAACTCGGCATCTGATTCCTGGGTTATTCAGGCGCTTGTCGCCGCAGGCGAGGATCCTCTGACCTGGACGACGGCGACCGGCCAGACCCCGATCTCCCATCTCCTGTCCTTCCAGACGGAAGAAGGGTATTTCAAGTGGACATCAGTGCTCGCTGATGCGCCGGGCAAGATGACTGCAACCGCGATCCCGGCACTGACCGGTAAGCCGTTTCCTATCATCCCGGTGAAGGGTGCAGTGCAGGTTGCACCACCCACAACTGTAGTGACACCCGTGCCCACTAAGGCACCGGTTGTTTCAACAGAGGGTACTCCCGCGTTTGATGCATCAGCGGGTGCCCGGATGATCACCGATGACTTCGGGCGTGAGATATCCCTGTCATCCCCCCCTCAGCGCATTGTCTCACTGGCTCCAGCCAATACAGAGATTCTTTATGCATTGGGCCTTGGTGATAAGGTGGTCGGGGTGACCGATTACTGCAACTACCCCGACGCGGCTCTCACTGCTGAAAAGGTCGGTGGTTACAGTTCGGTGAATATCGAAAAGGTAGTGCAGGCGAAACCCGACCTGGTAATCGCTGCGTTCGGCAACACCCAGGAGGTCATCAACCACCTGGAAAACCTTGGTATTATCGTCCTTGCCCTCAACCCTGCATCCATCGAAGATGTTACAGACAATATTCTCCTCGTTGGTGAGGCAACCTGGGCAGATGACGAAGCGGCGGTCGTGGTGGCCGATATGCAGGCACGGATTGATGCTGTGAAGAAGGCGGTTGTCTGCGCAGACACAACGCCGTCTGTCGTCCATATGGTCTGGAATGATCCGTTATGGGTCAGTGGCAGTGGTTCGTTTCAGGACGAGATGTTTACGATGGCGGGTGCAACCAACGCTTTCTCATCCGTACAGGGCTGGGAGATCGTGAGCATGGAGAAGTTCATCGTCACCGACCCGGACGTTATTATCGCGAACTCCGGTGCAGGTATGGGGGGGGACAGTTATGACGTCCTCTACCGCTATGTCACCGAAGAAGAACCCCGTTTCCAGGGACTAACTGCTGTCAAAGAGAACCGGGTCTATCTGGTAGACTCTGATATCATCGACCGTGGCGGCCCTCGTATTGTTGAGGCACTTGAGATGGTGGCACGCGACATTCACCCGGAGTGTTTCCCGGAGGGCAGGAATGATCAGCCGGTGGCAACACAGAGCCCCGCCCCGTTCATTGGTGCATTGGTTGCTCTCTTCGTTTTCGGAGTCTGTCTCAGGAGGCAGGGTGAGTGAACGAGCGGTATACGGAGATTATCATTCTTTTTCTCTCTTTTTTATTGTTCACCTCACCGGTGATGGCAGGGGAGTGGGTACCTGCGGGTATTGACCAGACAGGGCTCCGCATCACGGATGCAGTGGTTTCGGGGGATGGGGCATACGGCGCCTTTGTCGGGAATACCGGTATCGTGATGCTGTCCGCAGAGGGTGTTGAATGCTGGTGCATCCCCAACGGGAGATATCGCTCACTATCGCTCTCTGGTGACGGGGCAATTCTTGCAGCAGGTGGTGATGGCATTCTCGTGATGCATCAGAACACCACCGTACTTGCTGCATTAAAAACCAAAAATTACGTAAATGACATCGCCATCACAGCAGACGGCAGTCGTATCGCAGTTGCTCTCGATGACGAGACACTGCGCCTCTATACCGCGAAAGGGGATCTTGTCTGGAGTATTGATACCGTTGATGACCTCATCTCGGTTGCCTTCAGTCCGGACGGAACCTACATCGTCGGCGGGTCATCTGTCGGCAATGTAATGCTCTTTTCCGATGCAGGAGAGGAACGCTGGACATATGGACTCTCCAGCCGGCCGGTGATCGCTGTAGATCTCGCAGATAATGCACGGACGATTGCTGCTGTCTCTGCTGATGGTACAGCCGCTCTGCTCTCACGGGCAGGGAGTCTTTTCTGGTCCGGTTCTGCCCCGCATGCAGGTGGCGTTTCAGTAACGGCAGATGGTGCCATGGCCGCAATTGCAGATCAACAGGGAATCCGGTTCATAAAGCGGGACGGCACGTCAGCCGGCCAGATTACCGGTGTGGATGCTTCGGTTGCTACTGCGATGGATGGCAGCGGGAGGTGGATACTGCTGACAGACGGCACCCGTATCAAAGGATTTGGTACTAAAAACACTGGCCCGACAGAAGAGGCTCCTCTGATGGAACAGGTTCCCGAAGAGACGGTGTCCACCATTGCAACTGCACATACCCAGTTGCCTCCCGGAGATACCCCGATCTCAACAGGCACCCCCTTCCCGCTTTTCCCGGCGGCAGTGGCCCTTATTCTTTCAACGCGGTATGTCGTTAGACGCCTTTGAATGAAAGAGTCGTTTCAGAAAGATACCCCTATTTTTTCCGGCTATTCTTTATTTTCCGGGTTATCCGGCCATTTTTTATGGAATTAATACGCTCTGCAGTAATAGGCTGTAGCGATAGGAATGTTAAAAAAGACGGGAAGTCCGGACTCCCTTTATTCCCGACGACGGATCAGCGACTCAAAAGCCGCCCGGTAGGCGTCAGGGCTTGGCCTGATGATGGCCACCGGTATATCGACGATGCGTTCCACGAGCGTGGTGAGAATCGGGGCACAGATGATTCCGACGGCACCGTCTTTTTCGGCCCGAACAGCAGCGATGATCACCTCGTCCATCGTATTAGCGCTATAGCCGTGGATGCGGTAGGTTGTGTCATCTATCGTATATTTAACCGACTGGAGTTCATCAAGGAGAAATTTAGCCGCGATGACGGCGACAAAGTCCTTCTCTTTTGGGTCAAGGGCGTCTGCAATGGCCTTTACCAGGGATAAGCGGGGATCCCGGCCTCCTGAGGTGATCTTATAGAGAGTTGCAGCGGATATGCCCACCAACCCTGCCAGTTCCTTTATGCTCATCCCGCGCCGGTCAAGTTCTTCTTCCAGTGCTGTCCTGAAATCTGTCTCAAATATCCGGACCGAAAACATCAGTTGTTCATTAGGACAGCACCCTCTTAAGTATATCCAAGTCCTGCTGGCGGAGCAGTTTTTACTGCTGGTTCACCCACCAGCCTTGCTCTTTTCCTTGTCCACAATGCGTGCAGAATCGTGTTCACCCGATCACGCTGTGTATCTTGTGTATATCCACCTATCCACGCACCCGACAAAGACCAGTGTGATGGCGTCGGGCCGACTTATGACTTATATATAGGCATGGCACAGTATCTCCCATGCAGGACATGCAGGATCCGGAACCATTTCTTGTGGGCGGCGAGTGGCGCACCAGCCCCGCTGAGTTGGACGTCACTGATCCGTATCTCGGCTGTACGGTGGCCTCAGTCTGTGTTGCAGGAAGAGAAGACTGCAATGATGCCATTCATGCAGCACAATCCGGATTTTTGCAGATGCGCGACCTTCCCGCCTATCGGCGTTCAGAGTGTCTTATCGCGATGGCAGACTATCTGGAAGAACATGCGGATGAGGCGGCAGAGCTCATCATCTCTGAAGCAGGCAAACCCCGGAGGTCGGCTACCGGTGAGGTGATCCGCTCGGCTGACGCTCTTCGCATCTCTGCAGAAGAGTCGCGTCGCATCGGGGGAGAGATATTGCCTCTGGACTGGACGGAAGGGGGGGAGAACCGAACCGGATACCTTTACCGGGTACCGCTGGGCATTATTCTCGGTATCACCCCCTTCAACTTCCCGCTCAATCTTGCCTGCCACAAACTTGGCCCCGCCCTTGCCGCGGGCAATGCCTGTATCCTGAAACCGGCCTCAAAGACACCGCTCTCTTCCCTCTTCCTCGGTAAAGCGGCACTGGCAGCAGGTGTTCCTCCTGAGGCCATATCGGTTCTGCCCTGCCTGCCGGAGACTGCTGAAGCAATGGTCCGCGATCCGCGGATTTCGATGGTCTCCTTTACCGGCAGTCCGGAGGTGGGCTGGCATCTGCAGGCGGTTGCACGCACACCTCGTGTCGGACTTGAACTGGGCGGCAATGCAGCAGTCATCGTGCATGAGGACGCTGACCTCGCTTACGCAGCTGCACGGATTGTGCAGGGTGCCTTCTCATACAGCGGGCAGACCTGCATCTCGGTCCAGCGTGTCCTTGTTCACCATACAGTCTATGAAGAGATGCGGCTCTTTATCTGCGAACGTGCGGCAAGTCTCGTCGCCGGTGACCCGTCAGCACCGGAGACCGATGTGGGCCCGATGATCAGTGAGTTTGCAGCGATGGCAGCAGAAAAGAAGATTCAGGAGGCAATAGCAGCGGGGGCAATATGTTGCACCGGTGGCATCCGCGAAGGCGCTGTCCTGCATCCGACCGTGCTTGAAAATACCAATCCAACGATGGCCGTGAATGCGACCGAACTTTTTGCCCCCGGCCTCACCCTTACCCCGTACGGGACATGGGCAGAAGCCATCGAAATGGCTGCCCGGACGCCGTATGGTCTGCAGGCGGGCATCTTTACAAATGACATCACCCGAATTCATCAGGCGGTCCGTGGCATTCCGGTCGGAGGGCTCATCGTAAATGATATTCCGACATTCCGGATGGATCATATGCCCTATGGCGGCACGAAACGATCAGGCTTTGGCCGGGAAGGGCCCTGGTCTGCCATCAGGGAAATGACCGAAGAGCGTCTGGTGGTCATCAATCAGCAAAGCAGATGCTAAAAATACTCCTCTTTTCTTCAGAGCATTTTTCCCTTCGCCCCCGCTATACTACACCATATGCTCAGCAGGTATAGGGGATGCATGCTGGGTGCTGCCATCGGTGATGCATTGGGGATGCCGCAGGAAACGCTTGCCCCCTCTCTCTCGCGTCTGGGGGAGGGTTATGGAAAACCGCTGCGCCGCCACCCAAACGAAGGCCTCCGGCCGGGTCAGTACACTGATGATACCCAGATGATGTTGTGTGCAGCCGAACTGTTAGGGGAAGGGAAATTCACCCCTGAAGAATATGGAAAAAGGCTTGCTGTCATGCATGCGAGGAAACGGCTGCGGTTTCCGGACGGCACGGTTTCAACCGCCTGTGCACGTATCACCGCCGGAACGTCGGACTCCGGCCGCAGCTCAACTACCAGCGGGTGCATGCCTCTTGCGGTTCCGTTTGCCCTTGCCTGCAAAAACGGGGATGAGATGCGCGAGTGTCTGCGGGCCGCCTGCGAGGTCACCCACACCCACCCGGCTGCCTACGGCGCCACCATCTCCTATGCCCTCTTTCTGCGTGCGGTGATGCACCGGCACCCGGATCCATTCCGCGTGGCGGGAGATATTGCGGGCGAGTACGACGAAAAACTCGCTGAATCCATCAGAAATGCCTGTGCACTGGAGAATGAGGGACTTTCGCTTGAGACTGCAATGATTTCAGTGGGAAATGATGTATCCGTCTATCATACGTATCCCTTAGCCCTCTTTCTGATTGCCCGTCTGGGGCACGATGATGCCTTTTTGCCGGTTGCCACGCATGTCGGCGGCAACACGGATACTATTGGGTTTATCTGTGGATCATGGCTTGGTGCAGCAGAGGGAACCGGTGCGTTCAGCAGTTATCTCATGATGCAGCTTGAAGATCAGACGTACATTGGGGAGACTGCAGAACTCCTCTTTGACGTAGTTTCAGCAAAGAATTAATTCCTGTATAGGACGATATGTTTTTATGGAAATTGCGATCATCGGAGCCTCCGGCTTTACCGGCGGAGAACTTATCCGCCTCCTTGCCGGTCATTCCGAAGGAGACGTGGTCTGTGCAACCTCACGGAAGCTTGCGGGAACAGCGGTTGCCCGGGCCAACCCATACCTCAGAGGATTTACCGACCTGGAATATACGAACCCTGATGTGGGCGATATCGATGCGGATGTTGCCTTTCTTGCGGTGCCGCACACTGCTGCCATGCAGTATGCCGGTTCTTTAATGGAACAGGGAATCAGGACTATCGATCTCTCGGCAGATTATCGCCTCCCGAAGGATATCTATGAGAAGGTGTATGGCGTCGAGCACACGGATTACCATGCGGTGCCCTACGGACTCCCTGAACTGCACAGAAAGGATATCCCGGGATCCCTCTTTGTGGCAAACCCGGGCTGTTTCCCCACCGGTGCGACCCTTGCGGCAGCGCCGCTTGCAAAACGGGCCCATACCATCATCTATGACTCCAAAACCGGTGTTTCTGGTGCCGGTGTCTCCCCTTCGGTCACCAATATGTATACCAGTGTCGGCGACAACCTCATTGCATATAAGATGACGGGACACCGGCATGTGGCAGAGATGCGTCAGGAGATGGCATTCCTGGGCTCGTCTGCTTTGGTGCATTTCACCCCGCACCTTCTGCCGGTGAATCGTGGCATCCTTACGACCGCCCATATCCTGCTTGACGAGCCGATCACTCAGGAAGAGGCAGATGCCCTCTATGAGGAATTCTATGCCCGCGAGTACTTCGTGCGCCTCCAGTCGCCATCCCTTGCCGGTGTCAGGGGCAGCAACTTCTGCGATATAGTCGTTGAAGTTGAGGAAGGCGGTATGCGGGTGGTTGCGGTCTCTGCAATTGACAATCTGGTAAAAGGCGCCTCCGGGCAGGCAATCCAGAATATGAATCTGATGTGCGGATGCGCTGAACCCGATGGCCTGATGGTCGTCCCGCTCCAGCCCTGAGATATAATGGTGAACAAACTATGAAAATAAAAGATGTAATGACCCCGCGGCCGATAGTGGTCACCACTGACACTCCTGTTAGCCAGGTATCCCTTTTGATGAAGAAGAATCGTATTGGGGGCATTCCGGTCATGGAGAACGGAAAACCGGTCGGTATCGTAACAGAGACTGATATTCTCTCCCTTCTCACCACGCCGGAAATTAGTGCTGATCTCTGGCTCCCTTCACCGTTTGAGATCATCGAGATTCCGATCCGTGAACTGATGAACTGGGAAAAGACAAAAGAGGCGCTAACAGACGTCGGCAGCCTGCCGATATCTCAGGTGATGTCAGATGATCTGATCTGCACCACCCCGGATATGGGTATCGAGGAGGCAGCCAGTATTATGATGAAAGAGGGCATTGCCCGCCTGCTCGTCATTGAAAATGGCGACCTCGTGGGTATTGTGACCCGTGCAGACCTGGTACGTGGTCTTGGATCACGCTACGGTGCGGTGGAAGACTGATGCGGAGTATCTGTCTGGTTGAAGGGGTCCGGGCGGCAGGTGTGCGTGAAGGCAAGTACGGCATTGCGCTCATTGCTGCATCCGGGACTGCTGCTGCGGTATTCACCAAAAATCTGGTTTTTGCAGAGCCGGTGCGTCTGATGCGTGAACGTATGAACACGGGTGTTCTGGATGGGATCGTCGTCAATGCAGGAAATGCCAACGTATTCACGGGTGAACAGGGCTACGCCGATGCCTGCCGGATGGCTGAAGATGCCGCGGCTATACTCGGAACCGTTCCGGAACGAATCGGGGTCGCTTCGACAGGCGTCATCGGGCGCTACATGAAGATGGACATTGTGACCCGTCAGATCAGAGAGGCAGGTTCCATGCTCCGCAGCGATGCGTCGGCTGAGACGGATGCCGCACGGGCTATCATGACAACCGACATCACCGAGAAGCATGCGTCGGTAGTACGCGATGGGTTTGTGGTGGCGGGGATCACGAAGGGAAGCGGCATGATTGCTCCGAATATGGGGACGATGCTTGCATTCATCTACACGGATGCCACTATCTCTGCACCGGCTCTTCAGGAGGCTTTGCAGACGGCGACTGACCGGAGTTTTAACCGGGTGGTTGTCGATGGTGACACCTCAACCAATGACTGTCTCTTCTTTACCGCCACGAACCGCCGCGAAACACCGGATATGGCGGTATTCCAGGAGGCGCTGGAAGAGGTCTGTATCTCTCTTGCACGCCAGATTGCCGCAGACGGCGAAGGTGCGACCAAACTTATTGAGGTCAGGGTCAGCGGGGCCCGGACAGAAGAGGAAGCGGCCATAATGGCACGAACCGTGGTGGGTTCTCCACTGGTGAAGACTGCGGTCTATGGCACAGATCCAAACTGGGGCCGTATCATCGCTGCTGCCGGTCGTGCCGGGGTGGATTTCGACCCTGCAAGCGCTGTTATCGCGGTAACGGATGGCATTCGGCGAGTTGTCCTTGCAGATATGGGCAAGATTTGTGCGGATAATGTCATGTACCCGGAGGCGCTTGCAAAAGCGGCCTCCCTGATGGGTGGAAAAGAGGTTATCTTTGAAATCATCCTTTCCATCGGCACCGGATCGGCTACTGCCTGGGGCTGTGACCTCACAGAACGCTATGTAGAGATAAACGGGAAGTATACGACATGAAACGCGAAGATGTGCTGATGGAGGCAATGCCCTACATCCAGAGATTCCACGGAAAAACGATTGTCATTAAACTTGGCGGTCATGCAATGGTGGATCACCGGATTCTTGATACGGTCATTCAGGACGTCGTTTTGCTGCGGTACGTAGGAATAAACGTCGTTCTCGTCCACGGTGGCGGCCCGGAGATCACCGAGAAGATGGAGGCGATGGGCAAGAAACCGAAGTTTGTGGCGGGTCTTCGCATCACTGACGATGAGACGATGGAGATTGCCCAGATGGTGCTTGTGGGTAAGATTAACGACAATATCGTCTCTGATATCTCAAAATTCGGCGCTCTTGGCGTGGGTCTCTCCGGCAATGACGGCAATCTGCTCATCGCCCGCAAGGCCGGGACAAAGACGGTGATGGTGGATGAAACCTCGCAAGAGGTTGATCTCGGACTGGTCGGTGAAATCGTGGAGGTCAATCCCCGAATCCTCGAAGACCTGATGGCAAACCACTATATTCCTGTGGTCTCTCCGCTTGCAATTGACCGGCAGGGAAATTC
>CAZBYH010000005.1:0-22168 GCA_964496155.1 uncultured Methanoculleus sp. | reverse complement strand
CAAACCACGTGACAAAGACCGGTTCAAGGAGATTTGCAAGCCCCTGAATTATGCCGCCAAGGTAAAGGAGGTTGACAACCAGAATGCCAAAGAGGACAAAAGGCACGGCCTCTTTCAGGAACCCTTTTGTCCGGTTCCAGAGCTTCTTTGCCACATACTCTTTCACCGGCCAGTTATACGGGGGCACATCCACGAGGATTTCAGGATTTTCTCCGGGAATCACTTTGTTTAAGACAAACCCGAATATGCCAAAACCAATGATCAGACAGAGTATCACCACGCCAATCAGGTCAGGAATGATACTCATCATGATCCCCAGTTGCGCTCCGCAGGGAATGAAGATGGCAAGGAGAGTCATCATGATGAACCGCTGCTTTTTGGTCTCAAGAATTCGGGTGGCAGTCACCGCCGGCACATTGCATCCGAGGCCAAGAATGATGGGCACAATCGCGTAGCCGTGCAGCCCGATGCGGTGAAGCACTGAGTCCATGAGAACCGCAAGACGGGGCAGGTAACCGGAGTCCTCGAGGAGAGTCATCATGAGATAAAAGACAAAGACTGCCGGGAGCACCACACCGATGGATACAAAAAGACCGGATGTGAGCATCCCAAATGCTTCAAAACAGGTATCTGCTGCGGGATTGCCGACAAAGAGGAAGAAGTGCCAGCTTCCGGGATTCGGCCAGATGGACTGAAACCATGGCAGCCAGAAACCGTCAAAGAATTTCACCATGAACCCGTCGGTTACGAGGTCCCCCGCAAACGAGGTGAATACACTCCAGAATGCATAGAGTGCAGCAACAGCCACCGGAATACCGGTGAGCGGTTTGACCGTCAGGTCTCCAAGCACTGCGCCAAGGGTTTGTTTATAGGTGCCATAGGTCACGGTCTGGCGGGTGATCTCGTCCACCATCTCCCAGCGGGCGTCTGATGAGAATACCATCTAATCAACACCCCCCGCAGCCGCCACAACCGCCACAGGTGAAGGTGGGTTCACGTTCCGGTTCTTCACCCCGCATGCGCTGTGCGATGGCGCCAATGTCTGCGACCTTGGCTTTCCTGAGCATATCTGCAAGGTCACGCACCCCTTCACCGCTTATTGCGGTCGTCGCGACCACCGGCACACCCAGAATACGCTGAAGTGCTGCGATGTCGATGGAGATCTTCTTTTCATGAGCGGCGTCCATCATATTGACAGCGACAATACAGGGCATGCCCCGTTCCATCACCTCAAGGGCAATGTAGAGACCCCGATCGGTCTTTGTGGCATCAAGCACAATCATCACGACTGCATCCGGATAATCCCGGAGCATCCGGACGGCCACCTCTTCTGCCGCATCACGCGGTTCAAGAGAGTAGGTGCCGGGCACATCGATGATGGTGTAGGTACGCCCACCCCCAATAAAGGTGCCACTGGTGAAGTCTACTGTTGTGCCGGGATAGTTTGATACAACGGCGTTTGCACCAGTAATGCGGTTAAAAAGAGCACTCTTGCCCACATTCGGGTTGCCGAGCATCAGAACGGTCGTTCCCCCTTTCAGGAGACCAACGCTATCCTTTGCCCTCTCGCCGGTCATGCATCCGTCCCGGTCTCTACCATGATCTGCCCGGCCGTCTCAAGACCCATCGCAATCTCCAGCTCACCAATGAGAACAACCACCGGCCCCTTGATGGGCTGTTTGGTGATCATCTTGAGTTTCTTACCTATTCGGAGCCCCATGCAGTTCAAATCATGAGGAGGCGTGAGGATCTCCCGGACGATGGCTGTTGCACCAAATGGCAAATTTGAGAGTTCGGTCAGCATTATTCTACCTTTATTATTTTTATATTGCGGGCCATACAGCGCCCGAGGGCCACCGTGTTGCCCCGAAACTCTACCGCCACCGGCCCACATGATGATGATACCATGGTAAGCGTACACCCTTTTGCAAGGCCCCGCAGGGCGAGTTTCTGCTGGAGACAGGGTCCGCCATCTATCCCGGTGATACGACCGCGTTCACCAGGACGCAACTCATTCAGGATCATAATTGTCTGGTATACATTCTGTGGTTCGGTTGGTATCAATAGAAGCCAAAAGAAGTTCGGTTTTTTTGTGTAATCAGAGATAAGTTCGGAAATTGTTTGAGAAACCAAACTTTTACGGGAAAATGCGCATAAATGCAGGGAAAAACAGATACCCGTCAATGGGAGAAATGAAACACCACAACAAGAGCAAAGCAAAAACAAAATCAAAAGCAAAAGCAAACAAAAAGGATAATTTCTCTTGATATTTGCGAATATTGACCGAGTTGCACACCACAGATACCTATAGTGTGCATATTTTGCCGGAAGAAAAAACCTCTGGGTGTAGAGATTTTGTATATCTGTTAGAGAATTATTCGATACTTTGGTGCGATTATAAAGTATGCAAGATATAACGGGTGCGAGTTTGTGTGTTGTTTGCGTATGGGAGACCATCCGGCAGAAAATCCCCCCATTGCCCCCATGGGGGCATGCGACCAAGCAGTGCACCGACTGCAACCATGCTTCAGGTCACATGCTTCTACCACCTACCCCGGAAGAAAGACAGAATATGTCTACCGTCTCCATTGCAGACGATTTCATGGTGTTCATACACAAAAACCCCGTTCATACCTGCACCGGTATGCTATTACCCATAACCGGGGTTCCGGCACATTTTTGCGCACTGGTTTTTGCAGAGGCTGGGAAGAGTAATTCATAGAGAACATCCGGCAGATTATCGCGTGATGAAATGCCACGTATACCACTTTTGGTACCCATCTTACCTCACCACCTTCCCAATCAACGGGTGCAATGCTGTTCTGAAACCGTTTTGGACAGTAGCTCGTTTCGTTCGTCTCATACCAATTATATTAGTTCTTCGGTGAACATCTACTCTGCCCTAATAAACCTCCGATATGGCTGGAATTACGAATATTGTTCGGATATTGCCGTAATTTCCGAAGAGAAAATGGCATAATCAGAGACAATTTTAGACAAATTCTGCCATCCATATGTTTAAGCAACCACACCGCCCAGATTCTTTGATTAACCATGAAAGTCGGCATCATTCGTTGTCTCATGACAGAAGATATCTGCCCGGGGACAACTGACTTTAAAATAACCGCAGAAGGAAGAGGCGCCTTTGCAGAAACAGGCCCGGTCGATATCGTCGGGTTTATCACCTGCGGCGGATGCCCGGGAAAACGGGCAATACCACGGGCAAAGATGCTTGTAGAACGGGGTGCTGAAGCAATTGTCTTTGCGTCCTGCATATCAAGGGGCAACCCTATCGGGTATCCCTGCCCGCATTATACCCAGATGCGGGACGCGGTCATCAGGGCAATCGGCCCGGATATCAAAATTATCGAGTGGACACACTAAAAAGCCAGGGGTACCCCGATAGGGAATCAATCTTTCAGGCATGGTTTCCTATTGGGTAGAAAAATAATTTAGGTGGCTGGTCAGCCCACGCCTCTGAATAATCCCATTTCATCATTCAACGAACAAAAGCATCCAAACGGCGTTGAATCTGCTGACAAACGGAAGGATTCTCCTCAGTATATGCAATAAAGTGATGAATCCGCCGCACCGTATCAGGATGCAACTCGTGCTCCATGAAACAGGCATCTGCATCAGCTATCTTTTCCGAGACACCGATTATCAAAAGAAATTTCTTCAGGGTGTCATGCCGGTACTTGATCTGTTCGGCAATCTCCCTGCCTTCCGGGAGAAAGACCACTCCTTCATACCGCCGATAACAGATGAGGTGCAGGGCATCAAGTTTCCGGAACATCTCAACAACACTGGAAGGACTGGCCCCCAGTTTATTTGCTACATCTGTTGTCCGGGCATATCCCTTTTCAAGAGTAACATTAAGAATAGCTTCCAGATAATCCTCAGCCCTCCTGCTCAGATGACGAGTTACAAATCTGTTTTCCATTTTTTCCCCCTTTTTTCCACGTATATCCGATAAAAATAGTGAGGGGGTCGGTGACGCTCCGGGTTACTCTGTGCCATACGCCTTTGTATACAACAGGTAAAGGATCACCAGCGTGAACGGCAAAAGGATCACCGCAGGAGAGTACGGAGGCGCAAAACCACCAATGAACCCGGAAAGGGAGTTTAAGAACTCCGGAGCCTCTTCCCCCGCAGGGATGTTTTCACAGATTCGGGCAAAGATATCCGTGCCTGCGATAACCCAGACAAGGATTGCGCCCAGGGTCACCTTGGCAAACTGATCCAGGGAAAGTGCCTTTCTGCTACCTGCAAGCATGAAAATGCCGGCGCAGACCATAACAAAACCGCCCCATGCCCAGCGGAAGAAATCATCTCCCGCAATTTCGAGTATGCCAATCTGGAATCCGGGACTCATCCCGACCCAGACGAAGATGTCTGCAAGACCGAATGCCAATGTCGCAAGGCCAAGCAGTCCGATGAATATGCTTGATATTGTATTTTTCTGTTCCATATTTTTCTGTTTCATATTTTTCTGTTTCATGTTTTTTTGTTCCATATTATGCCACCCCCAGAAGGATGCCGATGGCGTGGATGAGCCCCCCATATGCAAAGACTACCACAAAGAGCACGGCGATCGCCGCAAGCAATTCTTTCCAGCCTTCCCTGAGCATGACGACAAACGTCGCGACACAGGGGAAGTAGATGGAGATGAGCACCACTGATGCAAACATCTGGTATGCCGTCATCGGGATGACTGAGAGTTGTGCAATGGCAAGGTCTTTTCTCATGAATGCTGCAATGAGCGGCCCAGCAGTCTCTTTTGGCACTCCGAACCATGTGACAAAGAGCGGTTCGAAGAAGTTCGCAAGTGCCTGAATGACCCCTCCCAGATAGAGCAGGTTCACCACAAGGACACCAAAGAGCACAAAGGGCACCGCATCTTTCAGGAAACTCTTCATCCGATTCCAGAGCTTTTTTGCAACATTCGCCTTCGCCGGCCAGTTATAGCGCGGCACATCCACAAGAATTTCAGGATTCTCTCCCGGAATAATCTTGTTGAGGACATATCCAAAGATGCAGAAACCCCCAATCAAAGCGATAAATACCAGACCGATCATATCGGGAATGACCTCAAGCATCACACCCAGCTGCGCTCCGCAGGGAATGAATATCGCAAGGAGAGCCATCATGATGAACCGCTGTTTCCGCGTCTCAAGAATACGGGTGGCAGTCACCGCCGGAACATTGCACCCGAGACCGAGAATGGCGGGCACAATGGCATAGCCGTGCAGCCCGATCCGGTGAAGCACAGAGTCCACAAGGACCGCAAGTCTCGGCAGATATCCTGAATCCTCCAGGAAGGTCATCATGAGATAGAAGATGAGTATTGCAGGGAGCACGACACCAATAGAGACAAACAGCCCTGATGTCAGCATACCAAATGCTTCAAAGCAGTTATCCGCTATGGGATCGCCGACAAACACGAAGTAATGCCAACTTGAAGGGTCTGGCCAGAGGGACTGCAACCACGGCAACCAGTGAAAATCAAAGATTTTCACCATGAACCCATCGGTCACAAGCTCTCCTGCAAAGGAGTTGAAAATGCTCCAAAAAGCATAAAGGGCCGCAAACGCTACCGGAATACCGGTGAGCGGTTTGACGGTCAAGTCACCCAGCACGTCACCGATGGTCCGTTTATAGGTACCATACGTAACTGTCCTTCGGGCAATGAGGTCGACTACCTCCCAGCGGGTATCATTTGAAATAGCCATTTTTAGCACCCTCCGCATCCGCCGCAGCCACCACAGCCGCCAAGAGATTTTTTCTCGGGGGTTTCACCATTTAGCCGCCTTACAATCCTATCGAGGTCAGTGACCTGGGCCTTTCGAATCATTTGTGCGAGGTCAAGGACACCTTCACCGCTGATGGCGTTTGTCGCAACGACCGGTACACCCAGCACTTTCTGGAGGTCTGCAATGTCCACCGAGATCTTCTTGTCGTGAGCAGCGTCCATCATATTGACCGCAACGATACAGGGCATACCCAGTTCCATCACCTCAAGGGCGATGTACAGCCCACGATCAATCTTTGTTGCATCAAAGACGATCATGACAACAGCATCCGGATGATCCCTGAGCATCCTGACCGCCACCTCTTCAGCAGCGTCCCGGGGTTCCAAAGAAAAGGTACCTGGTACGTCAATAATTTCATATTCCCGCCCTCCTTCAATGAGGGTGCCACGGGTGAAGTCAACGGTTGTACCGGGATAATTTGAGACAACAGCATTCGACCCGGTCATCCGGTTAAATAACGCACTCTTGCCGACGTTTGGGTTGCCGACCATGAGAACAGTTGTTTTTTTCTTTTTTGATTCTGCCATATGTGAGTCTCCGTTATGCGTCCTTTCCGATGACCTCAACAAGGACATGTGCCGCAATGTCGAGTCCCATTGCAATCTCCATCTCGCCGAGAAGGACGACCACCGGACCCTTGATGGGCTGTTTTGTCACCATTTTTACTTCCTTGCCCACCCGGAGTCCCATGCAATTCAGGTCATGGACAGACGTTTGGATCTCACAGACTACGCCACGTTCGCCGAAGTCAAGTGCTGATAATTTTTTTTGCATTGTGTGTATCCTCATGAACATATGATTGCGGACCACCTGCATCCAATATGGGTGGAAAGGAGTGCTTCACACGTTTTCCACCGGTGCAGTTTGTCGTAAATGGCCAAGCCACAGTCAGCCATGGTCATCATACAGCCATCTGCCATTCCGACCGAAAGGCACACCAGCTGATGCAGATATCGCATGGCCACATCTTACGTATCCATGAACAACTCTGCATTTCGGTAGGTATCAACAAATGCCCAAACAATTTTGGTTATTTTCAAAAAAATCACACATTTCGGTTTTAACAGGAATAACCAAATAAAAAAGGAACGTGCACGATATTCATCCACATTCACAAACAGACGTAAAGACCCATCAAATGCCCGCATTATTGATATTCACTGACCTCTCCCTGCGAACAGAACATCGGGAAACATCCTGCTGCGCTCGTAAAACGTCTTGTATATTGGTACGTGACTCCGGTTACAAACTCTACCATCGTCGTCGGCATCAGGATCGCGAATATTTTTCGGCAGGGATGGTCTTGCGACTACCTGCTCCATGAGGACTCAGACCAGCATCAGAAATGGGCACAGAGTGAATCACCGGAGAGAAGCCGGGTGAAGTCTTTCTATTTCTCTTTTCCATCGATGTGACCGGCACCCGGGCTGGTGATCGATACTGTGACATCTGCAGAGCAGGTGCTGGAGCGATACCAGAACATATACCCGCGGGCGGTTTATGAAAATATTTTCAAAATTGTCACCCGTGTTTAAAAATATGCCTAAACATCCCGGAAAAACTGATTAAAGTCCCCACAGAAGGGATTTTAGTTTTACCACGAACGTAGAGATGGTGTGAGGGAGAACTGCGCAAGACCTTCTCCGGCGGGATAAAGCAGAGAGAAGGGACGGGAAGGTACCGATACCCGACTGACTAAAGCCCCGGCACCAGTACCACAAAAAAACAATATCGTAATATTTAGATGCAGAAAGATCATGTATAGGTAAACCAGATGCCCGCCCCTCCAAGGATGTCGGCATCTGCCCTTGGAGCATTGATGAACTCAGCAGAAGTAAACCCAATCGGCATCGTCCACTCCCCCTATAAGGTTCGCGGCGACGCCCCCCGGCAGGGACGTCTCATCCCTGAAACCGAGATGGAGATCGTGATCAACGAAGAATATGAGGCCGGTATCGGTGACCTGGCAGGTGTCAGTCACCTCTTTGTCCTCCTCTGGTTTGATCGGGCCGACAGAAACACCCTCATCGCAGACCCGCCGGGAACGAAGGTGAGAAGACCCGTCTTTGCCACCCGCTCGCCGAATCGCCCGAACCCCATAGGTCTTGACATCGGAAAAATAATCAGTGTCACCGGACGAATTATCCGGGTGGCAGGGCTCGATGCCCTTGACGGGACACCTGTCCTCGACATCAAACCCTACGCCCCGTTCATCGACTCCATCCCGGACGCAACAGAACCGTTCCGGTTCTCACCGTAAATCTGTGGCCCAAAGAATGGGCCATCACCCCATTTCAGGAAATATTATTTTTCATCAGGAATCGCTTCCCTCATCATCCGGAAGGACGAGGCAAGAATGCTGGTCTTGCCCATGAGCCCGGCAATGCAGATCGTGTCCCGAATCTGCTCACGGGTGGCACCCTCTTTTATGGCAGCGCCGATATGAACCTTCAGGCAGGCGGTCGCACCGATCGCGGCAGCGGCTGAAACGGCTACCAACTCAGCGGTTCTGCGGTCCATCGATTCCGGGGTAAAGGTGTAGAGATCGCCTAACATGTTGAACGCAAAGGATTCGGGACGTTCCCTGAGGATGGGCAGGATAAAGGGCGTCATCCCGAGCATCTCCGTAAAATCATCCATAATGCCGTCACACACGTCTTCTTTGTTTGCGAGGAAATCGTCAATATTTTTCTGTATCTCTGGTTCCATGATATCGAATAAAGGTATGACATACTCCCCTATAGATGCAATCACTCATGCAATCTCCATCCAGTGCAGGTAATGACATTCAGTCATTAAATCAGGAAGGGCGTTCTTTTTCCGCACTCACATACCACGATTTCCGGGAAAAAGCCATGCCGTATCAGAACGAGATACTTAGAGTATGGTATTAAACGCATGGATCTCTCTTCTGATAGCAGGCATCATGGAGACCGGATGGGCAGTCGGGCTCAAATATACCGAAGGCTTCACCCAACTGATCCCGTCTGTTTTCACCATCGCCCTGATGGGAGGCAGTTTCTACTTTCTTTCAAAGTCACTGGAGACACTACCTATCGGCACCGCCTATGCCATCTGGACAGGCATTGGTGCTGTTGGGACGGTCATCATAGGCATCCTTGTCTTTGGAGAGTCACGAGAAATTCTGCGGATTCTTTGCCTTCTGCTGGTAATTTCGGGAATTTTTGGACTCAAGGTCTTTTCCGGGGAGTGAAGGGCAACCCGATGCAGATGCATGCAAAAAAAAACCAAAACAGCGATTCATTGAACGCAAAAATCTCCAAAAAAGAGATGCGTTAGAATAAGTCACCCCTTTGATTTACAATAACTCAGATATTCGCCGTACAACGCATCCTCATACGCCGCGGCCTTCTTTGTCGGGATATAATTTGCCACTTTCACTGCCGTAAAAAGCGCCTCTTTTACCTGCGTAGGCCCGGACAAATTCAGCTCTGCGACCTGCATCAGGATATGATCAAGCCCGTTGATACCAACCATTTTACCATCCACCGTTATCTGGCGGACATCGCCTGCCTTCGGAACCATGCCCCCGCAGACCTTACAGTATTCCCCTTCATCAGCTGTCATATGGTATTTTCACCTGTTTTCCACCCGAAATTTATCTGTTCCATCATCCCGCCAGACACTCTCCAAACGTTGATTCTATGCCCGAATCATCACGAGCATCATCTTAAACGGCGTCACCCCGGAGAGGGCATGCGGAGCATTCGCCGGGAAAACGATGGTTTCACCTGTTTTCATCATATGCGTCTCACCCTCGAGCCAGATCTCACACTCTCCGTCCAGAATCGTAACCACCGCGTCATAGGGTGCAGTATGCTCACTGAGTCCCTCATCCTCATCAAACGCGAAAAGGGTGATTGAACCCACCGGTTTATTCACGATCATCCGGCTTGAAACCGCACCGTCCTGATATTCCACAAGGTTTGCAAGGTTCAACACCTTTCCTTTCAGTTCTTCACGACTTTTTCCTGCCATAATAGTATTTCACCCGTTGTATGCTCATGCATACGGTAATGACCGATCTTTGGCTCGGAACGGCAATAAAAGATTTGTATGGAAAAAGGTATCCGTCGGAATATTATCCCGTTTTGTGAAGGACAAACCGATCACCTGCGCCGGGTATGCAGATGCTGGGAAAAACGATAGAAGACAAACCAGGAAAGCACCACTCCACCCGCCATCAGGAGAATGAGATGGTCTATCGGAATGTGATAGACCGACCCCGCAGCAATGACCAACGCTGTCATGCACACCAGACATTTTGCAAACCAGAGCGCCCGCCGATCGCGGGAATCCCCGGTATGAATGCCACCTTTCAGGTGCAGGGGAGAGAACGGAAGGAACGGCTGTAAGCCACTTATCGTACAGCAATCCCCTGCCAAGTGGAGAATAGCTCCGAATAATAGCCCTGCAAAGACGAAAATGAGCATATCCGTCCAGAGGCCCATCTGCACACAGAAAATGCCGGTTAATGCACTGATGAACACCACCGCGACAGACACCCCATACAGAGTATGAAGGGAACACCGGTGACGCCCGTCAAACGGGCATCCTGTCGCCCAATAAACACATCGCACAGCAAATACCATCCCAATGCACAGACAGGAATAGATGAACCCTGTCCAGCTCTTCATATGCGGGCCTTGTTCGAAAACGAGATCCGCATCCGGCAGATTACTCCCACCAAAGACCCCGACCAGAAAGCAGACGGAACACCCGAGGTATTCAGCAGTGATATCTGAGGATAGAAACGGCGAAATACAGAGAAGTGCGGTCGCCATGGAGAGGAGAACATGATCGCCTCCCTTCACCTGCCGACCACCCACAACCCGCCCATACATTTGCCCCTTCCAGGCGCCGGCACCGGATTACTGGCAGGCCGGAATTGTGCATACTGACGAGGGCAGAAGAAATACATCGCATCACGGTTGATGCTGTCTCAAAATAAAGGCGATGACCGCGGTCCGAAAGTGTTTTAGCCCGTTTATCTTCAAAAAAAGTGATACTCAGTTCCAGCATCTCAGAGAATACGAGTGCCTTTGGTGGGCTTTGGGACCTTCACGACGAGCACCCGTAAGAGATCGTCGCTGCGGTTAAACCAGCGGTGGGGAATCCCGACAGGGCTCTCAACGAGCTGGTCTTTCTTTACTACCGCCTCCTCGTCCCCAATCTCAACAACCCCGGTACCTTCGAGGACATAGAAGAAAACATCAACAGGAGTGATGTGCTTTTTTAATTCCTCGCCCGGCTGGAACGTAATGACAACTACCGATGCATGTTCGTTGTCATAGGCAAGGCGGGCATCCACGTGATGCGGGTTGTCGCCCACAGGAAGGCTTGCGATATCGGTGATCTTCATACGACTCCAGTCGCCCCGATAGGCAATAAAGATACCAGTGCCCGGGCGGATACCTCACCGCCCATCCGGCTTCGATGCCTTCGATGGCTTTTCCGGCTTATTTCTCTTTCCCCGCTCCGGTTTTCTTTAGCGACTGCCGGACGAGTGAGTGCACCGTATCGGGGAAGCCGGGCACCCGCCGTACGTCCCGTTCCCGGTCCATACCATCCCACCATGCCGTTCCAATGAGGGGTATCCCAACGGTTGCAAAAAATGCTGTCGCAATGCTACGCAGGGGCGTAAAGTTCGCCTCGCCCTCCCTGCCACAGACACCAAAGAAAAGCCCGGCCTGACGGCCTCCATGATCCACTCCGGTGAGGGTGCGGTGTGCATGGTATGCCTGAAAACGGTCAATGAGAATCTTGAGGGCACCGGGGACACTGCAGGAATAGACCGGGGTACATACCGCAAGTACCCGGCAGCGCTGCACCAGTGCAAATACCTCGTCCATATCATCAGCGAAAGTGCAATAGCCGGCGTTATAACACCGGTAACACCCGATACAGGGGCGGATATTCATATCATCAGGGTAGAGAACCCGCACTGTCCCCCCTGCCCGGGCCGTCTCTGCTGCAATCAGATCTGCGATCTGACCACAGTTCCCGTCAGGGCGGGGACTACCCTGAATGATCACCACATCTGCCGTCTCTGCCGCCGGCAGGCACCGGGGATGCAGGCGGCTGAAATACTCCACTGTATCTGCCGGATGGTCTAAGAACGCCCCCTCCCACTCATCTGCCTGTCTGAATACAACAGATTTCGCATCCAGCCCCATTGCAGGCGTGTATTCATAGGTGTTGGAAAAAAACTCTGCCACCGTCTGCCCCCTTTCATCAGTAACCCGCACCCCATACCGCTCCATGGTGGGATACAGGTGGGTGAGATCTGCACAGACACAGGTGATCAAAAAATTTCCCAGTCCCGTCTGCACCGTCCGCTGATCCAAAACCGTCTCCGAAATCATGATCCTGAATCTCTTGTTGTTTCCCTCATCAAAAAGATCACCGGTCAGAAAAGACAGGATAATACGCAGATTCCCCCGATCAAACATCCCCATACCGCCAGGCACCAGCGGGAATATAAATGGAAAAGGAGGCACCCTCCCCTTCTGTCCCGATCTCGGTAATCGAGCACCCGGTAATACCCAGCACTTCCCCGATGATAAAAAGGCCCAAGCCGGTGTTTGACCCAACTCCCCGCTCAAAGATACGTTTTTTCTGACTTTCCGGTACTCCGACACCATTGTCTGCCACCAGAAGCGTTCCTGAACCGTCTGCACCTTCGGTGAAAGACACATGAATCTCTGTGACAGAAACACCATGCCGGACCGCGTTGTCCAGGAGGTTATAGAACACCTTCACAAACATTGCATCAGCATAGACCTCCAGGGGTCCTGTCATACAGGAGATCTGCATCAGACGGGAATCAATGGCCAGAGCCCCCTCCGCACAGGCCGCCTCCACCTTCTGCCACTGTGGCGCCTTTACCCCAAGATCCTGATAATCATGGGTAAATGAAATCTGCCGGTAAATCCGCTCGGCCGTTTCAAAAAGTTTCTTAATATATTCGTGGCCGTGCGCCTCTTTCGGCGTGATCTCTTCAAGTAGTTCAGAGTATGAGACCAGCACCTGCACCTGGTTCAGGACATCATGCCGGGTCAGTGATGAGAGAATATTGAGTTTTTTGTTTGCCTCGCGCAGGGCCGCACGGTAGCGGTGCATCTCAGTGATGTCCATGAACGACACCACAATATTCAGCGGTTCCCCCTGGCTGTCTGATATAACGGTGGCAGATACCAGCAGATCAACTGCCCGTCCGTCTACTGTCTTTCCGTGCTGCTCCCCGAACCAGTTTCCGGTCCCCATGAGTGCCTGGAGTTCAGGCATGAACGGTTCTTCATGGTCTTGACTGAGATCAATGATAGAAAAACCCACCAGTGCCTTCTCGTCTTCATACCCGAACATCCGTGTCAGAGCCGCATTTGCGTAGCACACAGTCCCATCCATGGAAAGCAGGGCAATGCCACTCTGCGTCGCCTCGATGGCTGCATTCTTCAGGTGCAGATCCCGCTCTGCCTCGCAGATATGGGTGACGTCCTCACCGGAACTCAGAATGCCGGTGATCATCCCGTCCGGGTTGCGTATCACCGTATTATGCCAAAGGATTCTCCGTTCTTCACCGTTCTTTGTCAGAACCAGATTCTCCGCCACCTCGTCACCGGGATGGATACCATCCGCCAGCAGATGCCTAAGCCGGGCAGTCTCCCGATCTCTGACAGAGGACGGCAGGAATGTGGCATACCAGCTCTTCCCGATGATCTCCTCCGACGGGTATCCCAGAATCTCAGTTCCTCTCCGGTTTATGAGTTCTACCTCTCCATTCTGGTCAATAACGGTGAACATGACCGGAGCAAGATCCAGGTATTGCTGAAGCCGGTCGCGTTCTTCCCTGGCCTTATCCTCAGCCTGCCGGATTTCCCGAAAGAGCGTATCATACGGTCGCCGGAATGCAGATACAACGAGCGCCTGATATATCAGCGCAAAGGATGCCAGCTTAAAGAGGTGGCCGGCAAAATTCGAGAACCCATATACACTGACATAGAAGGTGAACGACAGTTCGGCACAGATGGTCAGGACGATTGAGGCAACAACCAGCCAGAGGATGTCACTCTCAAAGTGATCACGATGCCGCCACAAAAGGTAAATAGCGCATACAAGGAGAATAGAGATGAAATATTCACTCGCAATCTTAAAGAGCGTGAGACCCGTCCCCTCCACATAGCAGGCAGGAAAGAGGCCGGGGACAAAGACGGCTATCACGAGGATGACCGTCGCCGCCGCATAGAGACCAAACACCCGGAACGGCTTTGTTGTCCGTCCAAACATCAGGGGTGCGACAACAAGGGTGATCGCCTCCATGTACCGGGCAATGATCCAAAGCTGGGTGGGCAGATTTGCATCATACCCGACAAAAATATTCATCCCTGAATAGGCAAGCGTGTGGATGAAGTCAATACTGCCAATGAAAAGGTAGGCAATCCCTACAATGAGGAGGTAGGTATTCTGCAGGTGTCCACGGGTATTCCAGACAATGATGAAGATGGCAGCAGCGATCAGAACCGAGAATATCTCAACGATGACATGAAAGAGCAGGAAACTATACAGAGAGGTGAGAACAGCACCTGCAAGGATCAAAAAAAGAACCCCAAAAAATACTCGGTTTTCTGAAAATAACCAACCAAAAATGCCGGAGTCCCCTTTTTCTGACAAACGCATCTATTTCCCTCTTTCATTGCCGGCACTCATTGCCTGTCCTCCGGCGAAATAATGGAATTATAATATCTTACTGGGTATAATAACGTTACCGGGTCTCCGATCCCGATCATATTCTTTCTCGCGGGGGGACAGCATTCCTTCCATTTTTACCGATATCGGCAGGGATTACGCCTGCATCCAAAAAAATGTGAGCGACATACGGATCAGGCGAAAACTGGCCCCGGGCGTAAGGAACATATAAATATATCCCACAAGATATAGTAGATACAACGAATCCAAAACCCCCAAATATCCAACATATACCTGAATCTAAGGAAAATAGCATGCAAAATCTGATTCATTACATCCTTGTCATCCTATTATTGATATGCAGTATCGCATATATCACCCCGATGTTCGCCGTGTGACCTGTTCACCTACAAGGGATCACACTCAAATTTTCCGAACCAAAATGCAATTTTTTCTACCGGCGACGGAGATCAAAAACCCAGCGGGATGCACCCGGGGCAACATTTCCGCACCGGCGCATCCCTGCCACCACACATCCCATACCCCGGAATTTCGCCATAAGGATATCAGTCTCTTCCGGAACGGCAAACGTATAGAAATGGATGATCCCACCCCGGCGAACCAGAGGAATAACCTCATCAAGAGCCGTATTCAGTCCATATGGCGTAGGAACAATAGCACGGTCATAGGGCTCTTTGCAGGACAGCATCAGCTGCATCGCATCACCCTCAAAGACGGTGACGGCATCCTGCACACCATTCATACGGATATTTTCCCGGAGGTAGTTGCAGACATCAGGATTCATTTCAATTGCAGTCACTTTGGCACCCTGCTGTGCAGCGGGTACCACAAAGGGCCCAACGCCGGCAAAGGGCACCAGCACCCGCTCACCTGACCGCACACATTCTGCCACACGATGGCGTTCAAAGGTAAGACGAGGGTTATAAAAAATAGTTTTCACATCCAGAGAGTAGGTGCAGCCATACTCACGGTGAACTGTCTCCGTATCTTCCCGCCCGTAAATAACAGTATAATCAGCCTTCCGGGGGGTGCCTGCCACCGGAGCCGTGCGCAGGCAGACCGAATGGATACCGCGGCGTTCCTCAGCGATGCAGCGGCCGATCACCTCACGGTAGGGCAGAAGGAGATCCGGCAGGGAAATAACAGCCACATCCCCGATGACATCATAGGTATCAGGCACGAAGCGGGCCATACCCCGAGGGAGATGGTCTGCACAACGGGATGAGAGTGACAACACTATCTCTCCATGTAGTTGCAGGAGACGGATAAACGATCGGATATCAACCAATCACAAAAAAAATCCCGAATCATGTGAGGCCAAGATCCTCTTTTATGTCCTGCAGGGCGGCGACCGAGAGGGCATAATATGCAGACAGCTCCATATATGTCTCAATCATTTGGATGCGTTCACGGTTGCATCCGGCAGCAAACGCCCGCTCCTTCATCTTCTTTTTCACGGTCTTTGCCGTGACATCGCTCAGTGAACCGCCCTTCACCATGGCACAGGCAATCACCAGACCGGATATGTTGTCTGCGGCGGTGAGACAGGCATCCACCAGAGTGTCAGTGTCCCCATATTTCTCATAGTTGTGCCGCTGCACCGGGCCTGCCACATCTTCCCCAAAGCCTGCGGCACGGAGCATATTGGCCCCCTCATCACCATGGCGCTCCATGTCTTCGTCCACCTCTTCATAGTCGATGTCATGCAGGATGCCGATCACCTCCCACAGGTCTGCATCCTCTCCCAGCGCTCCGGCCGTTGCACGCATAATTGCAGCGGTGGCACGACAGTGGGCGATAAGACTCTCTTTTGCCACATGCTCCCGGAGGAGCCGGATGGCATCATCTCTCTCCATGGAAAGAGGATGAACGGCCGGAAAGATAAATTACGTCATCTGCAAACGCCAACAAGAAAAACAATATATAACCTCAGGATCAACCTCGCATGCTACTATATTCCCGGCATTCCCGGTCGTATGCTGTTCTGTATCCTTGCCATGTGAGAGAAAAAGAGGCACAGAGAACAGAGCCAAAGGATAGTTTTCATCATGCAGACACCAATAACCCTACCCCGACAGACCATCACTGAGATCGTTTGTCACCGGAATTTTCTGAAACTGCTCGACTTTGAGGCCGAAGAGCTGAAGGCATTGCTTGCCCTTGCAGGACGGCTCAAAGCGGCAAAGAAGAACAGAAATGAAAAGAAGTACCTGGAAGGCCGCCAAATAGCTTTAATATTTGAAAAAGAGTCCACCCGGACACGCTGCTCGTTTGAGGTCGCGGCACGGGATCAGGGAGCACACGTCACCTATCTCGGGCCGGAATGCTCACAGATGGGTCGTAATGAGTCTATCAAAGACACTGCCCGTGTCCTCGGACGCCTCTACGACGCAATTGAATTCCGGGGATTTGCACAGGAGAACGTGGAGATACTCGCCGCACATGCCGGAGTGCCGGTCTATAACGGACTTACTGACGAATGCCATCCGACCCAGATCCTCGCTGACATTCTCACGATGATGGAGTTCACCAACCGGCCACCGGAAGAGATTTCCTTCTGCTATATGGGGGACTGCCGCAACAATGTCGGGAACTCTTTGATGGTCGGCGCAGTAACACTCGGCATGGATATCCGCATCTGCGGACCTCCCTCACTCTGGCCTGAAGAAGGGCTGGTAACCACGTGCCAAACGATTGCCGCCCAAAGCGGTGCAAGACTTACCCTCACCGAATCCATTTCTGAGGCCGTTTGCGGCGTGGATTTCATCTACACCGATGTCTGGGTGTCAATGGGAGAGCCAGATGAGATCTGGAACGAACGCATCAGTCTCTTATTGCCGTATCAGGTGACGATGGACGTCATCCGTGCCACCGGAAACCCGGATGTGCACTTTATGCACTGTCTGCCCTCCCTGCACAACCGGAATACCAGGACAAGCGAGGAACTCTTCCGCACGACCGGCATCTCAGAACTGGAAGTCACCGACGAGGTCTTTGAGTCGCCGTATTCCATCGTCTTTGACCAGGCGGAGAACCGCATGCACACCATAAAGGCCATCATGGTCGCAACTCTTGCGGATGAAACCTGTGCAAAGAATGGAGACGCCGGTGACAACCAATGAGAATCGTCATTGCTCTGGGCGGTAATGCCCTTCTGCGCCGGAAAGAACCAATGACCGCAGACGCACAGCGCAAAAACATCCGGGCGGCAGCCGGGTCAATCGCACCGATCACAGCCGATCACGAGATCGTCATCTCCCACGGCAATGGCCCTCAGGTGGGTCTGCTTGCCCTTCAGGCCGCAGCCGCAGCTGAAAGAGGAGAGGAAGGGGTGTTTCCTCTGGACGTCCTCGGGGCCGAGACTGAGGGGATGATCGGCTACCTTATCGAACAGGAGCTCAGTAATATCCTCCCAAAAGATCAGCCTCTTGCCACCCTTATCACGATGGTGGAGGTCTCAGCAGACGATCCTGCGTTCAATCATCCGACGAAGTTCGTCGGCCCGGTCTATACCCAGCCGGAGGCAGAAGCTCTTGAAGCAGCTCACGGCTGGTTTTTCCGACAGGACGGAAATGCCTGGCGAAGGGTTGTTCCGTCACCGGAACCCCTGCGAATATTTGACATACGTGCTATACGCCTGCTACTGGAACACGGAACTATTGTCATCTGCACGGGAGGCGGAGGCATTCCGACGATGTTTGCGCCGACAGAAAAGCGAACCCTTATTGGTGCAGAGGCGGTCATCGATAAAGACCTCGCAAGTGCCCTTCTCGCCCGGGAGACAGGGGCAGACCTCCTCATCATAGCAACCGATGTCGGCGGCGCATACGAACACTGGGGCACCCCGGATGCACGGCGCATCATCTCTGCTCCGCCGGAGAAGCTCGTTGCAGGCAACTTCCCCGCAGGATCGATGGGACCAAAGATCGAGGCCGCCCGCCGATTTGCCAGTATTCCGGGGAAACGGGCCGCGATAGGTGCACTTACCGATATTCCTGCACTAGTTGCAGGCACCGGAGGCACTCAGGTGTTCAGCGGCGCCCCGTATCGTACCACAACCGACAGCGAAAGCAGGGTTAAAGATACAAAGGGTAATAATGCCTGACTTCGGCGTATATTCTGAAACAGGCAGATTACGAAGAGTGATGGTTCATCGTCCGGGTGATGAACTGCGTTCCCTCACTCCCTCAAACCGGAGAGCTCTTCTCTTTGACGATGTCCTCTGGGTCGACCGGGCCGCAGCAGAGCATGACGAGTTCACCCATCTGTTAAAAACGGAGGGAGTCAGGGTCTGCCACCTCAGAGACCTCCTCGAAGAAAGCATCCATAAAAGCACGGTCTGCCGTGAGGAACTGGCCGCCTCCGCCCTGCAGACAGCAGGTGCCGGGACGCCGCTTGCAGAGAGACTGTACGCATACCTCATGGAGAGCACACCCGCCGCACTGGTTCACCATATCACAGCAGGTCTGCGGTTTGCGGATCTCACAGGAGAAGAAAGCGGACGGCTGGAGGAACTCTCACTGGTCAGAGCCGCATCCGATGCAGACGGATTTGTCATCCCGCCACTTCCGAATACGATGTATACCCGGGACGCATCCTCCTGGTTTGCAGGCGGAGTCACCCTGAACCCGATGTACTGGCCGGTCCGGCGGCGTGAAACAATGAACGCCGCTGCAGTATACCGTCATCATCCAGCCTTTGCCGGAAAAAACCTTTCGTTCTGGTATGAGGACGTGAACGGGGCTCCCGGATGCCCATGCATAGCCCCCCTTACGGGATCCCTGGAAGGCGGTGATGTGATGCATGCCGGTGTGAGGACCATCCTCTTCGGGATGAGCGAACGCACCGGACCGCAGGTGATCGAGACCATCGCATCCCGCCTTTTTTCAGCAGACGCGGCAGACCGCATCATCGTCTGTCGCCTTACCCCGAATCGTGCCCATATGCACCTCGACACCGTATTCACCTTTCTGGACCCGGCCACTGCCACCATCTACCCCCCGGTGATAGAAACGGCTCCTGCGTTCTCTCTCTACCCGGGAAAAGAATTAGACTCGGGAAAAGCATCCTTCACGGTAAAGCGGGAAAAGAGTTTCACCGCGGCTGTTGCAGACGCCCTCGGCGAGAAGCACCTGACCCTCATCCCCACCGGAGGGGACCGATATGAAGCCGAACGGGAGCAGTGGGACGACGGGAACAATGTGGTCGCCCTCCGTCCGGGTGTCGTCGTCGCCTATGCCCGCAATACTCATACCAACCGCAGTATGGAGAAAGAAGGCATTGAGGTGCTCGAGATCTCCGGGACAGAACTCTGTCGGGGCCGTGGCGGCACCCACTGCATGACCTGCCCAATAAACCGCGATCCGGTATAGTTCCACAGGTGTTCACCTCTTTTGTCTGGCATACCCCTAAATAGCGTAACCTCTCGATAGGGCTACCTAGCGATCTCCGGCGAATCATGCCGGATATCCACGGGGGGATGAGCTCTGGAAGAACAGATAACGTACATGTCCCGGTCAAAAGACCCTGACATTGACCGGAAATACGAAGAGGCACTGGCCACCGCAGAATCACAGCTGGGTCAGCTTTACCCGGCACGGGTGGCGGGGCAGGAGATCCATGCACGGGAGACGTTTACCGTCCGGTCACCCATTGACGCGACACTGAAGATTGGCGATTTTCAGCAATGCGGGGAAACGGAGACAGAAGCAGCGATTCAGGCAGCAGCAGAGGCCTGGACCGACTGGTCACACACACCGTGGGAGGCCCGCAGTGCCTGCATCGCAGCGGCCGCAGATAGTCTGGAAGAACAGTACTTCTTTCTCGCGGCACTCATCACCCTGGAATGCGCAAAGACAAGAAACGAAGCGCTGGCCGAAGTCGGCGAGGCGGTGGCACTGCTGCGCTATCACACCGATGTCATCCGGGACAATGACGGATTCCGGCGGCCAATGCCTGCGGACACAACGACAGACCGCTATGAAAGCGTAATGTGCCCCTACGGAGCATGGGCAGTCATCTCACCCTTCAATTTTCCGCTGGTCCTGGGGGCTGGTGCGGCGGCAGCGGCCCTTATTACCGGCAATACCGTGATCATGAAACCGGCCTCTGCGGCACCCCTTTCCCTGCTGACCTTCTGTCAGATTCTTGAAGAGGCGGGTGTACCTGCCGGGGCCACAAACTGTATCACCGGGAGCGGCCCTGCCTTCGGAAAAATGATCACCCGGTCACCCGCCGTCGCAGGACTGACCTTCACCGGATCGCGGGAGGCCGGTATGTGGCTGTATAAGGAGTTCACGAAGCACCAGCCGTATCCAAAACCGGTGATCCTTGAGCTGGGCAGCAAAAATCCCTGTATCGTCACTGCACACGCTGACCTCAGGAAAGCGGCAGAGGGCGTCTGCCGGGGAGCGTTCGGCTTTGCCGGGCAGAAGTGCAGTGCCACTTCACGGGTGTATGTTGAGCAGCCAATCTTCCCGGTATTTGCAGAGATGCTGGCTGAACGGGCCGCACGCTCCACCACCGGCGATCCACGAAAAAAAGGCGTATTTATGGGCCCGTTGATCAACCGTGCTGCAAAGGATCGTTTTGATGCAACGGTTGCAGCCGTTTCTGCCGCCGGAGGAGAGGTCCTCATAGGGGGCCGAAGTTCCTCTGGAAATGAGACACACGGGGCATATTTTGCAGAACCTACCATCGTAACCGGCATTCCGCATGACCACCCCGTGATGAGAGACGAACTCTTTGTCCCCCTGGTGACGCTGGCCACCTTCACCGGAATGGATGAGGCCATCAGACTCGCGAATGACACGGAGTATGGCCTGACCGCAGGCATATTCTCAGATAACCCCGCAGAAGTGGAGGAGTTCTTCTCCCGCATCCTGTTCGGGGTCTGCTATGCCAACCGGAAAGAAGGGGCAACGACCGGCGGGTGGCCGAAATATCAGTCATTCGGCGGATGGAACGGGAGCGGGTCAACCGGGCGGGGAGTGGGGGGGCCATATTATCTCTTTTCTTACATGCGCGAACAGGCACAAACGAGGCTGGTTCAGTGATACCAATGATGAAGACGATACAAAAATCAAAAGGCAGGTGGCACCTCGCGGGCCTCGGAGAGGCGATATCCTCGTGCAGGGCCTATAATGAACGGGGCATCCCCTGTATTATGCATCCTATGGGCGAATATGCAGAAGATCGCCAGGCAGCCGAGGAGGGCATCCATGCATATGAAGACTGCATATCTGCCATCCACCGGCACGGACTGGACGCATCAGTAGCAATCAAGCCATCCGCCATCGGTGCCGCCCTGCCGTCTGAGGCATTCCATGAATACCTCGAACAGATTCTCTCCCACGCAATGGCAAAACGCGTAGCCGCCGGAATTGATATGGAGGGCGCCCCGCTGGTGCATGACACTCTGGAAGCCGCCCTGCAGGCAGCGAAAAAGGGATACACCTTCACCCTTACCCTCCAGGCATATCTGAGGCGGACACCTGCTGATATCAACCGGGCGGCAGACGAAGGGATCTCTGTGCGCCTGGTGAAAGGGGCGTACCTCGGTGACCTGCACCAGCGTGATGAGATTGCCGCGGCATTCCGGACGCAGGCATTTCTTCTCGCCCGCAGGC
>CAZBYH010000004.1:0-22530 GCA_964496155.1 uncultured Methanoculleus sp. | reverse complement strand
TCTAATCGATGAGGATTAGTATAATTGCAGTTGTAACATAGATAAATATAGCGACTGACCCCGTAGGGCCGGCTCATGATTCAGAAATACCCAGATTATAACGGTGAATGATAAATATGGCGAAGATAAGCTCACGAAAAAGACACACGATACGAAAATCCGACCTCTCCCGCCTCTTCCGCGGGCTCGAAGAGGAGATAGGGGGTGACGCCGATCTCTTCCGTGCATCATCCGCTGAGGTGGTAGATACCACCGGAGATATCACCCTGTATCTCATAGGAAAGAAGCCTTACCTGATGGAATATCAGGAGATGGTCTTTCCGACCCTGAGAGGCGCCATCGCTCATCCGTTTTCGGCGCGCAACGTTGTCGTTGATGCCGGTGCGATACGGTTCATGGTGAAGGGTGCTGATGTGATGCGCCCCGGAATTGTCCGCGTGAGTGAGGATATTCTGACAGGCCACCCCGTCCTCATCACCGAGGAGACGTATGGAAAACCCCTTGCCGTAGGTATCGCAGAACTCGGCGCAGCAGAGTTAGAAGCCGCAGATAACGGTAAAATGGTCAGGAACTTCCATTACGTAGGCGATGAACTCTGGAACATCGAGTTCTGACGGAAGTCCAAAAAAAGATACCATTAAATAAAATTCACTCTAAAACCATTTCCATGGCTAAATTTCTGGATTCCATCCTTGGCAGGGGTTCCACGTCTACGGCAGAGTCAGACTATATGGAACTGGATCTTGCATCTTTTGAATCCAATTCAGGGGATCAGTCACCGGCTTCTATGTATGTCAAGATCGCTGCAATAAATGACCTCAAAGACACACCCCGGGTAAAGGACGAAATCTATAATGGAAACATCGTCATTGTTGATGTCTCCAGACTGAAGATGGACAAGATCACCTACGAACGGGTCTTAAAAGACCTCCGGGCTGTTGCACATGACATCAACGGGGACATTGTCGGTCTTGGCGACCAAAAATATGTGATCCTGACACCAACGTCGGTAAAAATTTCCCGCGATAAGATAGGCGGAGGGCTCTGAGAGTGGACCGGGTCATCCGTGCCCCCTGCCTTCAGTGTTCAGAAGAGATCGAATACCTGTATAAAACCATAGAAATCCCTTATTTTTCCGATGCTCTCATAACAACCGTCATCTGTGGTTCCTGCGGGTTCCGCTCTGTCGATGTAATGATACTGGGAGAGAATGAGCCTGCCCGCTATACCCTCGCAGTCTCTGCTCCAAAGGACATGGAAGCCCGTGTAGTCCGGTCAACGACCGGTACGATAGAATTACCTGATCTGGGTATTCTCGTTGAACCGGGGCCCATCTGTGAGGGGTTCATCACCAATGTGGAAGGAGTCCTTGTCCGCATGATTGATGTCGTCGATCGGGTGATCTCCTGGTCTGAAGGGGAAGAACTCGATCGTGCAGAAAAAATCAAAGCACGCATTGAAGAGATGCGGTCAGGCACCGTGCCCTTCACCCTGGTCATTCAGGATGAGGAGGGAAACAGTGCAATAATCCACCCGAATGCAGAAAAGAGTACATTCATCCCGTACGAAGACCGGTTAGCATAATTTTTATACCTTTTTTTGCGATATTCGAGCTGCGCATACCCTTAGCATGTCCGGGTATCTGTGGCAGAAAATTGGCAGAGTAAAAGAGAAACCGACACAGGGTATGCAGGCAACGCTTGCGGGTTAAACAAAATATACCGATATCCTGCCAGATTCCCAAATAGAATACAATAATAAGCCGCAAACAGGGAAAAACGCCGGATTATTCCGGATAGGGCCAGCACATCACGTGCAACCTATACCCATACCGTATAATTCCTGACTGTCAGTATCAAACCGGACGTCTTTCTGATCGCCCGCAGACTGGAATGGGCATACACCAAATAGCAATAATTAATCGACATATGCAGTTTTAAAGCTGAAATCACATCCATTTTTATAAAAATAAAACACCCCCCAGATACGTTTATATCACCTCATACGGCAGTATGCACCATCTACAACACAGGAGGTGATTGGAGAGAGACAGAGGCCTGTGGGCGGACACAACAGAGATCATAATCAGCCACACCGGAATTGTTCTTTATACCCCATGAAGAAAAGGAAGGAAGATGGCTTTTATGAACGATACCAAGTCAGTCCAAGACTCAAATGCAGCACACGAAATTTAGGTACGGCCCTGAAATGAGGATGGACCCGCCGCATCCAGGGAGCAAAAAAAAATACACCGTATTTGATCAATATCAATAAATATGCCCTTCGTGTCACCAGATGGTACCCCATAGATACAGAGGCGTTCAGTTCCAATGGCAGAACACAAATTACACACTAATCCCACCTGTTCAGACAGATATTTAGGTGGAAATCTCATTTTTTATGAGAAGGATTAGACCATAAATGCTGATTTACCGGTTCATGAACAATCATTTTCATACCCATTTTTTTACACCTGCACAATCAGCGCATGCAAACAAACGGTCAAAGAATTGTATTGGGAAATGCTCTGTTATCGGGGCTGTATTGTACCATCCGGAAATATGCAGGCTCCGGCGTGAAAAAAAAGGGAAACTGAAAAGAGATTATTCTATAGGTTCACCGCGGAGAAAGACACCGGGAGTATCGGTTACTCTGCCTACCGGGCGGGCATCGGAGAAGACCTTCTGCACCGCAGCGACCGATTCCTCCGATACGATAAAGACGTATCCCATGCCCATATTGAAGGTTCGGTACATCTCCGCCTCGTCTACACTGCCCATTGACTGCATCCAGGGAAAGATCGGCTGCGGGATGAGGGGATCAGTGATCTCATAGCCCCATTCGCCCAGCCGTTTCAGGTTCAGAAGACCGCCTCCGGTGATATGGCACATGCCATGCACCTCACAGGCAGCAGTAACATCCAGCACCCCCGCATAGATGCGGGTCGGGGTAAGAAGCTCCTCTCCCAGCGTGGTTCCCCACGGCATCATCTGATCATAGCGCGCATACGACTCAACCAGCTCACGGGCCAGAGTGAGACCGTTTGAATGGATACCTGAGGATGGCACACCCACGATGATATCCCCTGCGGTGATGGCCTCGCCGGTGACGATTGCATCCTTTTTCTGGACGCCAAGACAGGTTCCTGCCACGTCAAGACCGGTCACCATGCCCTTCAGGGTCGCCGTCTCGCCGCCGATGACGGTCATATTCGCCTGCCGGGCACCTTCGTTTAAGCCCATACCCACCTGCTCCATCTTACTGATGGAGAGGTTGTCGGTGGCAATATAATCGACAAAGGCTATTGGATCGATGTTCATCACATAAAGGTCGTTTACGTTCATCGCGATGCAGTCGATGCCTATCGTGGTCCAGTCCTCCATGACATCAGCAACGAGCATCTTGGTGCCGACACCATCCACTGCCAGGGCAAGATAATAATCGCCAAATTCAATAAGGCCGGCAAAATGTCCGCTGCCGCCCGCCGGTGCATAGTCGCCTGTCCTTTGGAAGGTCAGTTTAGAGACGAGTGCCTTCACCGCAGATGCCTCCAGCCCGATATCCACGCCCGCTTCACTATAGGTATGTTTCCTGCCCAGTCCTCTCATTTTTTTAGCGCTCCTCTCCAAGCCCGAATTCTTTATGCAACACGCGGACGGCCCGTAGTCCGTCAGCCTGCTTCACCACAAACGAAATATTCACTTCAGATGACCCCTGCGAGATCATCACCAGATTGATGCCCTCACGTCCGAGGGCAGTGAACAACTGCCCTGCAATACCAGGAGAACCGGCCATGCCGACACCGACGACGGCCACCGCCACCACGTCGCGGTCATACTCCACCTCCTGGATATATCCTTTCTCCAGCACCTCATTGAGGGCAGCAAGAGCAACGACCAGCTGTTCATCACCCACAATAAGAGAGATGTTTGCCTCAGATGACCCCTGTGAGATCATCATGATGTTTACCTCGTACTCACCCAGTGCGGAAAAGATGGCACGGGCAACTCCTGGGCGCCCGATCATCTGCGCGCCGGTGATGTTGATTAGCGAGACCTTGTCGATGTAGGTGATCGCCTTGACCACCCGATGATTGGGTGTAGTCTTGTCCATGACACAGGAACCCGGAGCTCCCGGGTTGTGGGAGTTTTTCACCCTGACCAAAATCCCCTTTTTCATCGCCGGTTCAATGGAGCGGGGGTGCAACACCTTTGCACCAAAGAACGAAAGCTCCATTGCCTCACTGTACGAGACATCAGGGAGCACCCGCGCGTCCTCGATGATACGGGGGTCAGCGGTCATCACGCCGTCCACATCGGTCCAGATCCAGATCTCATCTGCATCAATGGCAGCGCCAACAATACCCGCAGTGTAGTCTGAACCACTGCGGCCGAGGGTCGTTACGATTCCATCCGCGGTGCACCCCATGTAGCCCATAATGACCGGCACCAACTCCTCAAGAAGCGGGACGACACAGGAACAGATGATGGCGCTGCTCTCCGGCAGCACCTCTGCGCACCCATGCCGGCCGTTTGTCCGGATACCGGCCTCGCAGCCGTTCAGTGCCCGGGAGGAAATGCCCGCTTCCCGCAACGCCGCGGAGAGAACAAGGGCCGAGAGACGTTCACCAAATGATATGATATAGTCCCTTGATCGCGGGGTCAGCTCCCGCAGATTATCGACAGCAGTAAGAATATTTCTCAGTTTTTCAAGCCGCTCGTTGATGACTCCCATAACGATGTCGTACTCACCCGGAGCCACTGCCTGCAGAACCTTTCCGTGGCGCGCCTGCATGGCTACAATGAACGCATCGATGGGCGGTTCATCGCGATCACCTTCGACCTCTGCGGCGATTGCATGGAGCTCGTCTGTTACACCTGACATTGCTGAAACCACAACACAGAGTTCATTGTCTGCCGTATGGTAGTGCCTCAGGATTTCGACAACCCGGCCAATAGAGTCCTGATCACCAACCGAGGTGCCGCCAAATTTCATTAAAAGCCTCATTCTGGCTCCACTATCCTATCTATTTCTTTATGTAATTATACTGCACAATGGTTAATATCATGCCTGGAGATCATGTGACAGACTGCCATGTGCTTGTCATCGGCAGCGGCGGTGCCGGTTGCAGGGCGGCACTTGAAGCAAGCCAGTACGGTGAGACGGTGCTCCTTTCGAAAACACTGACGGGGAAAGGCGGTTGCACCATCATGGCGGAGGGGGGGTATAATGCAGTCCTCAATGAAAAGGATTCAACAGGCCTCCACTTTGAAGATACCCTACGCGGGGGAGGATACCTCAACGACCGAGCACTCGCAGAGGTGCTGGTGACCGAGTCGCCGGATCGTTTTCGGGACCTCGCTGCCTGGGGTTCGGTCTTTGACGTGGAGACGGACTGCGTGCCGGCCCAGCGCCCCTTCGGGGGCCAGCGGTTCTGCCGCACCTGTTATGCAGGTGACCGATCGGGTCATGAGATGATCGCCACCCTCACCGAACAGATACGAAATACGGGCATCCAACAGGTGCAGGAGGTGAGCGCCATCGATCTTCTCATGGACGGGAAGCGGGTAGCGGGCGCCATTACCCTGGACAATGACGGACACCTCGGCGCAATCACTGCTGATGCGACCGTGCTTGCCACCGGCGGAGGCACCCGATGCTATGACATATCCACCAACTGTGCCGCAGGAACCGGAGATGGCTTTGCCCTTGGATACCGGGCAGGGGCTGCCCTCATTGACATGGAGATGGTGCAGTTCCACCCGACGGGCGCAGTCTATCCGCCGGATTCACGCGGCCGCCTCATCACTGAGGCCGTAAGAGGAGAGGGAGGAGTGCTCAAAAACAGCCTTGGGGAACGGTTTATGGAACGCTACGACCCGGAGAGGATGGAGCTCTCCACCCGTGATGTGGTTGCACGTTCCATCGCAACCGAGATCTCCGAGGGCCGCGGGAGTGAACACGGCGGTGTCTACCTTGATGTGACTCATCTGACAGCAGAAGAGATCGAGCGCCGCCTCCCTATCATGCTCGAGCAGTTCCTCCAGTTCGGCGTGGACATACGCGTCCAGCCGATGGAAGTCGCCCCCACCGCCCATCACCTTATGGGGGGGCTCAGGATAAACCCCGATACTGCCACCACCCTCCCGGGGCTCTACGCCTGCGGAGAGGTGACCGGCGGCGTCCACGGTGCGAACCGCCTCGGCGGCAACGCTCTGGCAGACACTCAGGTGTTCGGCAAACGGGCCGGAGAGGCCGCAGGGAAGTCACCTAAAATCTCCCTATCAGTGGATATCGATGCGGTTCTCGCTATCGAGGCGGCACGCTGTGACGCCTACTGTCACGGCACCACACCCCCGCATGAGATCATCCGTGATCTTACGCGGGTGATGTGGGATCATGCCGGCATCTTCCGGACGAAAACGGGCCTGCAACAGGCTGAAACCGCAGTCACCCGCCTTCAGATGCTGGTGCCAAAAGCAGTAAACCGTCGGATGCTCAATGAATGCTGCACGGTCACGAATATGCTCACGGTGGCACGCCTTATTATTCAGGGTGCACTCCTCAGGGAGGAGTCACGCGGAGCCCACGTGAGAACAGACATCACCCAGAGCTGGACACCAGAGAACTCACCGTTCGGTCATACGGTGCAGTCACTCTTTGGAACAACCATTCAGGATACCCGGAGAGACGCATGAAAACAATCACCTTCACCATCGAACGCTTTGATCCCGAGACGGACGCGGCACCGCATGTCGAGACCTATACGGTGGAGATAAACGAGGGAGCACGGGTGCTTGATGCCCTCCACGCCGTCCGCGAACAGTGTGACCCGACCCTTACCTACCGTTACTGCTGCATGTCCGGACAGTGTGGCAGTTGTTCCGTCCGGGTAGACGGCGAGCCGGTGCTCGCCTGTATGCACGAGGCATATGACGGTATGGCAGTCGCCCCCCTGAATCTCCCGGTGGAACGTGACCTCGCTGTTGAGATGAAAAGCTATCTGAAGGATCTTGCCGGCATCAAACCCACCGACTTTACCGGTTACCTGACGGCTGACGCAAACGAGGCAATCCGGCCTATCCGGGACTGTATCGAATGCCTTGCCTGCGTCTCCGAGTGCCCTGCGCTTGCCGTCGCCGACTTTACCGGGCCGGTTGCCATGCGTCAGGAGATGCGTATTGCCCTTGACCCGCGGGACGACCGGAACCGTGCGGTTCTCACGGTCGATAATGGTCTTTTTACCTGCACCACCTGTCAGCGCTGCCTTGAAGTCTGCCCAAAACATATTGCGATTCCCGGAAAGGCCATTGAGAAACTGCGGGAGATTGCTCACCGCGAAGGGCTCACCCTCCCGAAGCACCAGACGGTGGCAGATATGGTTCGCGCCACCGGACGGAGTGTGGACCGCATCATGCCCACCGTGCTGGAGCAGGTGCCCGAAGTTATTGAGCCGGTGGGTGAAGTGAGAGGCGAGGTCGGGTTCTTTGTCGGTTGCATGTACAATGGCCGTTTGCCGGACACTGCCCTGAAGATGCTTGCCGTGCTGCGCAGAAACGGCATCCGCGTCATCATCCCGCCCGAACAGGTCTGCTGTGGGTCGCCCCTTATTCGAACCGGTCAGACAGACTTTATCCGCGAGCTGAAACGGATTAATATCGGGTGCTTCGTCGACCGGGGCATCGAAACCGTCATTACGACGTGCGCGGGGTGTGGTTCAACCCTCAAAAACGATTATGACACGCCCTTCAGGGTTCTCGATATCAATGAACTGCTGGAAGAGTACGGCATCGAACCACCTATCTCATCCTCAGTTCCCATGACCTACCATGACCCCTGCCACCTCCGCCGGGGCCAGCACATCACCGAAGAACCGAGGACACTCCTCCGGAAGTTAACCGACGACTTCCGCGAGATGCCGGCACGCTGCTGTGGGGCAGGGGGGGGTGTGCGCTCCGGACTGCCTGATGTAGCAGCAGACCTCGGACGTGACCGCCGGGATGCCATTGCAGAGACGGGTGCAGACATGGTTGTCACCTCATGCCCGTTCTGTGAATTCCATATCAGTGAGCACTCCGGCGTTCCCGTCGTCAATATCCTCACGCTTCTCTTTGAGGCATATGAAAAGATGGATGAGGCGTCTGGCGAGGATTCCGGCTGGAAAGACATCCCCTGCAGGGATGTCGAATAACAAAAAGAGATTAAATGTAAAGGGGGGAAGTAACCGCCACCCCACCTTTTTTTATCGGGTCCACTCTCTTTTTCAGTCTGCTGTCGCGGCAGTCGTATTCTGTGGCACATTGAATGCGCCGGCCTTAAGTTTAGCACTGAGATAAATGGACTGAATAAGGGCATCTGCTTCGCGGGCATAATCGGGGTTTGAGCTCAGGGTGGCCGCCTGAAGTGCGGGCAGGGCTGGTTCACCTATTCGGATGATGACCTCTTTTACTTTCCGGGTATTCGAATCATTGCGTTTGAGGACATCAAGCAGGTATGGCATTGCAGGTGCACCCATACCCACAAGAGTTGTCGTGCAGATCGACCGTGTATCAGTATCCTCAGCGTTCAGGGCGGCAACTAAGGGCGGAATCGCCGGTTCGCCAATCTCCTTAAGAATAAAGGCACCGTAGATACGGGTCTTGTTGTCGCTCGTGGCAAAGGAGTCGATGACTGGCTGCACGGCGGGTTTACCCGTTTGGATAAGGGCCATGATGGCGGCCTGTTCCGTTTCCGGAACACCTGACGAAAGTGCCTGTATCTGCGGGTCAATCATATCGCCCGTGCCCGTTTCCCCTGCATTACTCTCTGTGCATCCACAGATGCAGACGGCGAAAAGCAGAAGAATAAGAGCACCAGCCTTCCATGCCAAAGATAGTCGCATACATACCCGTTTGATCGTAAAAAGAGAAATATCTCACTCACCGGGGGAAGAGGGCAGAGGAAATGGGAGTAGTAAAAATGATTCCCTTCAGTGACTTCGCGAGAGATACGCGTATGCCTCAAGTGCAGCTTTTGCCCCCTCGCCTGCGGCAATGATCACCTGCTTGTTGTGCACCTCGGTGATATCACCTGCCGCAAAGACACCGGGCCGCGAGGTGGTGCAGTTAACATCAATTTTTATTTCACCCTCCTTATTCAGTTCCACAAAGCCGTCCAAAAAGGCGTTATTCGGTTGATGGCCAATGGCAAGGAAGATGCCATCCACGGCAAGCCAACTCTCTTTGCCCGATTTCGGTTCTTTAATGGTGACGCCCTGCACCAGCGCCTCCCCATGAATGGTGGTCACTACCGCCGGCATATGGGTGACGATATTTTTAACAGATGCATACTCCTTCTGGTATATTTCATCTGCCCGCAGCTTTGAACGGACGATGAGATGCACCTCTTTTGCAATGCCGCTCATCTCGATTGCAGTGGTAAGAGCATAGTTGCCGCCACCGACAACCGCGACCGTCTTTCCGGAAAAGAGTGGCCCATCACAGGTGGAACAGATACTCACCCCGCGGCCGATGAACCGTTTCTCCTCAGGAAGGCCCAGCCATTGCGGACGCATGCCGGAGGTAATGATGAGAGCCCGGGCGGAAAATGTTCGCCCGGAGGCAGTCTCTGCCGAAAAACCGCCATCGGCCCCCTCACGAAGAGCAGTAACCGAATCGAGTTCGAGAGTGATACCCGCATCCTCACGCACCTTCTCCTCAAACTTCTGCATCAGTTCCCCGCCGGTCACGAGACGAAATCCCATGTAATTCTCTATGGCCCATGATTCAAGGGCCTGACCTCCGATATTCTCGGTTAACACCAGCACCGAGAGCATCTTTCGTGATGCGTACATCGCCGCCGTGAGCCCGGCAGGCCCACCGCCGATGATGATCACATCATAGACATCCGGCGTCTCTCCGGTCTCAAAGAGTTCGCGGAACCGGGTCACATCAAATCCGACAATGACCTCACCATCCACCACGGTTACCGGCACCCCATACTGGCCGGAGAGCTTCACCATCTCTTCAGCGGCCTTGCGATCCCGGCCGACATCAACTTCAGTGAACGACACCCCCAGACGAGAAAGGTAGCCCTTCGTCAGGTGGCAGTACTGGCACCCTTCCGTTGAATATATCGTGACATTCGCCATGATCTCATCTCTACCACAAAGGCAGATAAGGTTTACCGGATTGGCCGGAAAAAAGGAGAATTATTCAATCAGTTCAAACTTTGTGCCCGGAATACCACATATGAGGCAGCGTTCCGGCACTTCACCGAGCACGACATTGCCGCAGAACGGACAGAGATTTACCGGAGTCTCCGAAAGGTCATCACCGGCCTTCACCGCATCCAACGCCTTTGCATAGAGACCCGCGTGAACCTCCTCCGCCTTCATTGCATGGGTAAAGACTGTCCGCGCCTCCGTAGCATTTTCGGCCGTCGCCTCATCAATAAAAGAAGGGTACATCTCGGTAAATTCATGAGTCTCTCCTAAAACAGCATCGGCGAGATTCTCCTCGGTTGAACCAATTGCCTTCAGGGCACCGAGAAGACGCCGCGCATGAATTTCCTCTGCTTTGGATGCTGCAGTAAAGAGTTTCGCAACGACCGGGTATCCCTCATCCTTTGCCTTCACTGAATAACTTGCATATTTGCGGTTTGCCTGTGATTCCCCGGCAAAGGCCGCCCATGCATTCTCTTCTGTTGTCATGGTAATCGTTGAAATCTCCCTTTTGGGTAGGGAATAGGAGAGGCATACACCCTAATAAAAATTTCGCCGGTCCCATGAGAGGCTGAGGCATACCGTCACCGTTTTATTCCCCGTATCCTATTCTTTCACTATAATAACAGGTTATTGTAGGAAGAGAGACGATATGGCAGTGAAACGGATGCGAGACATAGAGATGATTGACCGGCCCCGGGAACGGATCGCAACAGATGGCCCGGCAGTCCTGGATAACCGTGAACTCGTTGCGGCAATCATCGGAAGGGGCATTCCCGGCCGGGATGTGAACATCATCGCAACCGACATCACCGCCCTTCTGGATGAGAAAAGGGCTGAGGTGACCTACGATGATCTGATAGGGATAAAAGGGATAGGGGATAGCAAGGCGTCCCAGATGCTCGCGGTCTTTGAACTGGCCCGCCGCTACACCCATACACCCGGCCTCTCGATCTCACGGCCGGAGGATATCCTGCTGATGTCTGCCGACCTGCTCCATAAACAGCAGGAGTACTTCATTGCCTTCACTCTCAACGGGGCGGGCGAGATTATCCGGCGTCATACCATCACCAAAGGCACGCTCACCCATTCACCGGTGCACCCCCGTGAGGTCTTTGCCCCCGCCCTCACCGATCATGCGGCCTCAGTAATCTTTGTCCATAACCACCCATCCGGAAACACTGAACCCTCAGATGCGGACATCACCATCACCCGCACCCTCGCTGAGGCAGGCGAAATTCTGGGCATCCGCGTGCTTGACCACGTGATCGTGGCAAAGACGGGACACACCAGTCTCAAAGAGCGGGGACTCTTCTAAAAGTAATCCTGGTTCGCGTAAAGAAAAACTCCAAAAAAACGGGATATTGCTAAACAGGATCGTTACCTGATGTCACGAAAAACAGGCCATGGTCTTTTGCCCGGCATGAAATCCGAGGATTTTCTACATGAATGATACCGAAAAAAATGTAGCTGATACCGATCTTCCCGGCTTTTATGCTGTCATATCACGGGTGATGAGTTCCCCCATACGAAATCCCTTATCATAGGCGGCTTTCATCACTTCAGGCCGTGTGGTGATGTCGATTATCTCATCCATGTTATTCTGGAGCACCGCATCCCAGTACGGGCAGTCAATGATGTCACAGAACGCCTTCACGGAAAGGAGGACCCCGTCAAAATCATGTTCAATATTCATCCCGCCGATGCTCAAAAGAAGCGTTTTTCGATGTTTTTTCTTATCAGGAGTAACAAGCGGTTCTTTTCTGAAGTACTTCGCCATAAAAAAAACCTGAAACCGATCCATAAACGACTTCAGGGCACCCGGAATACCCATCGTCATCACCGGAGTGGCGACAATGAGCCCATCAATAGCACGAAATTTCTCAAAAAACGGCGTTACATCATCTTGTATTCCACAGGCCGCATGATTCTGACAGTAGAATATCTCTTTGCAGGAGCTGAGTTTTAGGTGCGGAACAGAGACAATTTCCACCTCACAACCTGCATCGCGGATTCCCCGCACCGCCTCATTCATCAGTTTTGCGGTATTTCCCTTCGGTCGGGGGCTTCCCAGAAGGGCTATAATCTGTGGTGCCATTAGTGGAAATTACGGTGCTGATCGTTATAATAACTCCTGATGAAAAACGACAGGAAGTATTTTGTCCAGAATGATCTTTCGGGAAAAGTTTATTGCGCCGTAGTATGAAGTAGGCATAGAGGTGAGTGTCCATGAGTGAAAGCCCAAAACAAGTGAAAGCCGGAGACAAAGTCGGACCCGGGACGTACAAGTGTGTTGACTGTGGCCTTGAATTTGCCATAAATGAGTCAGACAAGGATCTCAGGAAATGCCCTACCTGTGCCTGTGAGACATATAACTGTTTCCCGATGACTCACATCCGGACAGATATCAAGACCCCGGAAGATGCAAAGAATCCCCCGAAACGCTGAGAAAGCAGACAGAATTTGGGGAGGAACTATCTTTCCCCAACAACGGAGTGAAAAATGGTAAACGTAACAAATGAAGGCCAGATCTTTGAATGTGAGATCTGTGGAAATGTTGTTGAAGTAAAAGAAGCAGGCGGGGGAGAACTCGTCTGCTGCGGCGAGCCTATGGTATTGGTGGAGTAAAATTCGATGGATCCACAACTCAAAAAACTGGAAAAAAATATCGGTGAGGTCCCTCAGGTCATGCACAGATGGGCAGACAGCGACCCCGAACTGAAGAAAGCAGTCGCAGACATGGACAGCATTGTCTGGGAAGACGGGAGACTCTCCCGCCAGACAAAGAAAATAATTGCAATTTGTGTGGCAGCTGCCCTCCGCGACCGGCATGCGGTCCGGGCACAGGCAGCAGGGGCATCCAAACTCGGTGTCGAATTTGACGATGTGGCAGAGGCCCTCCGGGTGACGTTCCTGCTCGCAGGGATGCCCGCATATGTCTATGGGCGCACCGCAATCGAAGATCTGATGGAAAGGAAATAATCTGCCGGACACGTTCCTGGCGGTACCCCCCTTATTCAATGATCTGCTCAGGAGAGCAGAGTAATCAGAGGGAGGATATATTCATTCCCTGATGCTGCTTTTCCGTCGGTGAGAATGACACGAACAAAAGGGTCCTGTCGCCTTAAACGGCAGTGGCCTCATGTTTAAGAGGAATACATATGTGTGATGATGATTTATTTGATGAGTGTTTTTGCGGTCACGAAGGACCGGTTATAGGACAACCTGCACCGGAATTCTCCGCGGTAACGACGCACGGGCCGATGAAACTGGAAGATTATCGGGGAAAATGGGTGATACTCTTTAGTCACCCGGCAGATTTCACCCCGGTCTGCACCACTGAGTTTATTGGACTCGCAGAAATCAATGATGAGCTCCGTTCGCTGAATACGCAGCTCATTGGCCTCTCCATTGACTCAGTGCATGCCCACCTCGGGTGGATACGTAACATTAAGGAACGAATGGGAGTCGACATTCCCTTCCCGGTCATTGCGGACCTCGATATGAATGTTGCCAACCTGTATGGCATGGTCCAGCAGGGTGCGAGCAACACATCAACAGTCCGGTGTGTCTTCTTTATTGACCCTGAAGGCATTATGCGTGCCATGCTGTACTACCCGCTCACCAATGGCCGGTATATGCCTGAACTTGTCCGGCTGTTGAAAGCACTCCAGTTGACTGACGAAAAAGGTGTCGCCACTCCGGCAGACTGGCAGCCAGGTGACAAGGTAATTGTGCCGGCGCCGGCAACTCAGGAAGGGATAGAAAAACGCCTTAAAGAGGGATACGAATGCAAAGAATGGTATCTCTGCTATAAGGAGATCTGAGATCTCCTCTTTTTTTCAACAGACGAAGACAACCCGTATTCTCTTCACCAATCTGCGCCCCGAGTTATTTAGGTATATAACCATTTACATTATTGTCGGGAATCGCCTGATAAACGCCATATTATATTGATTTTTTATATAAACTGATCTGACATATGTCGTGAGGTTTATCTTCCATAACGATCCATCTTGCATAAGGAAACGTCCTCATGTCAATGCAGCGTACCGAGGGCCCGTCGCTCAGAAGCGCCTGGACCAAAACCAAAGAGTACCGGCTTCTTGCCGTTCTTGAAGGAGAATACGGCTTCAAACATGCAACCAGTCGTTCCCTTCTCCACCTGATGAATGAATATTCAGAGGAGTTCCACGGCTGGCAACGCGGGGACATGCAGATAATCTATCATACGGTGGATATGCGGGAACCTCCGGGAAGGGCATTCGGGGAGATGCCGTTTCGACCCGTATTTCTCACCATATCCGTCCCGGAAGACGCAGAAGCATTTGAGAAGGGAGGTTTGCAGGGGATGAGACAGTATAAACTGGTTCGACTCGCCCGTGAGGCGTATGATCAGGGAGGGCTTTTGACCCAGCATGATCTGGCCCTCCTGCTCACCACCTCTTCACGCACTATCCAGCGAGACATGAAAGAGCTAAGATCTGCAGGAATTCGGTTGCCGACACGGGGCGCTATTCATGAATATGGGCATATCCCCTCCATACGTTCAGTCTGTGTCGACCGTTTCCTCTGTGGGGAAGACGTAGAAAATACCGCTGATGAATGCGGCATCCCTCCCGATATTGTCCGCAGATACCACCGTCAATTCACTGATACGGTAATACTGTATGCACGGGGATACCGGGCAAATGAAATAATTGACGTCACCGGCATCCCCGAAAAGGTGGTCGGAGAGTTCCTTATCCTTTATGAATGTCACAAGAACCGGAAAAGTCTGCGGCTGAATGATTTTTTTGCCAAATACACGCCGGGCATCGTCCAGCGCCCGGCCCCATTTGCCCCCCGGTAGTCCCTCGGCAACCTGAGATATGCTCTTTATAAATACACATAATCACTTTGATTAGATCTTTGCGGTCAAAAAAACCTTAATTTTTAACAATCGTATAAATCAGGCAATTTTTCATAAAAATCACTTTTAAGACAGTATTGAATTTATCATTCTTTTTTAATAGTTTCATGTATGCGAAAGTTTTAATACACATTGGCATAGACATAGGGTAGACATATGTCGTATCAGATTGTGACATCCCACGACATATAATAACAGACAAACCCCCCATAACGGTTTTCGATTTGACATGGTAACGGCCATTGCAAGGATTATAGCCGTCTCTCATCAGAATCACGAGACCCCCACCGATGACCCTGAAATGATAGGCCAAATATTCGGAAATGCCCGATACCCTCTCAGATCAGGCGAGAAAGGGGGTTTTTACGAGGGGGAATTTACGGGCCCTGTGAGATGAGCCCCCAGTCCAGACAGATGTCAGTGGATGACACCTATGTCGCAGGACGTATCGTGAAAAACTACCCGTAAAGAACCGTTGGTTGAACACAAAACTACGCAATACCTCAGGAGGTACCACCCAGTGAGTCAGGAAACCCACGCCTTAGAAGGGCGCCGCTATCTCCCAAATCCAATCAAAAAAGAGATAAGATAAACGGCAGCCACCATCCCAGAACAGCAATTCGAAGAAACGGTGCCAAACAGCAGCACCGAAGAGACATCATACACCAGTCAAGGAGGACACCAATGACAACGTATACCGTAACGCCCAGCCAGGACATCATCAAGCCCCAGGTTCCGGAAGAGAAACTTCCGGGATCAGCGCGGGCAGTACTGGATATCCTCGATAACCATGAGCCCCAGACATTTTCAGAGATATCCCGTCAGGTCGAATGGGCACCGCGGACAGTCAGAAATGCACTGCGCAGGCTTATTGAGGAAGGATTTGTCGTCCGGAAATTCAACTTCACCGACGCACGACAGGTCTATTACCTACGACCGTGAACACCAGGCCGGGATAGAAACCTCTGACACAGAGAAGCGAGAGGTTGTAACCCTCGCTTTTCCCGGCATTTTAGGGTTAATGATACCTTAAATTCCCTCAATTAATTCACACAAAAAATAAAAACGGGATATCCGGTAAACAACTGCATATGCGACACCTCACAGGGAATGTCGCCGGCATCCCATCAGACAATACTCAGTATTTTTTCAGGTATTCTTTTCTTTTAAGCATATCTTTTCTTTACATTTCTGAACAGAGAATCCCACACATGCACACATACATGCACGAAAAGACGATGAAACCTATCAGTAGAATAAAGAAAACCGGAAAATACCCGGAAAGCGCGAACCTCAACCCTCCGTAGCAAACCCTAAAGTAAGAATCATGCGAACAATGGCATAATGGGGGTAAAAATTCTCGCCTTTGCGACAAGTCCACGGCGGCACGGCAACTCTGAAACACTCCTTGATGCCCTCCTCGACGCAATGACGGCAGAAGATGGTGTAACAGTAGAGAAGTATGCGCTCGATGAGATAGAGATCCGCCCCTGCCGGGGGTGCAATGCCTGCGAGAAGCTGAACCGCTGTATCATGGAGGATGACGACCTCCACTGGGTGCTGGAGAAGATAGTCGCCGCAGACATTGTGGTGATGGCCGCTCCGGTTTATTGCATGGGAATGTGTGCGCAGGCAAAGGCGCTCGTTGACCGGATGCAGGTGCTCCGCTCCCGGAAGTTTGTGCTCCATCTCCCGGTAGTACCGGAAGAACGGCAGGGGAAACGGCTTGGGGCGTTTCTTTCGACGGCCGGACAGGACTGGGACTATGTCTTTGACGCCCTCATCCCGTCAGTGAAATGCTTTTTCCATGTCATGGATATCAAAAACCGCGACATATCGTACCTGATGATAAATGCTGTGGACGAAAAAGGTGAGCTTGCCGTCCACCCGACGGCCACCGCGGATGCAGCGGCCCTCGGAACGCAGATGATCGAAAAGCTCAAAAGGCGACTTGCGAAAGATGATACGGAAAAATACGTATGAAAAGATAGCCGGATACGTCAGGCCTGAGAGGAAAGAGAGAGAGAGAGATGAAAACACGAGAGGAAAATACTGTTACCGGGGAGAGCACAGAGGGGGAGAAGATGCGAGAAGAGGAACGCATGGGCGATGAAAACCGCCGCCCGGTGCGGGTGCTGGGCATCTCCGGCAGCCCCCACCGACAGGGAAACACTGAACAGCTGCTGGACTGCTTTCTGGAGGGAGCAGCAGACGCCGGGGGGGAGACTGAGAAGATCGTTCTCTCCACGCTGAACTACCGCTCCTGCCGGGGGTGCAACGCCTGCCATAAAACCGGCATCTGTGTCATCGATGATGACCTCATCCCGATTCTCACGAAGAAAGTCCCGGAGGCAGACATCGTCGCCCTCGCCTCCCCCATCTACTCTATGTCCATCACGTCAGAGATGAAGGCGTTTATTGACCGGGCGCACACGGTCTGGGCGCAGCAGTTCAGGCTCAATATGGTGCACTACGATAAAGAGCACTTCATCTCCCACCCCGGCTACTTTCTGGCAACAGCAGGGATGGAGCGACCGGACATCTTTGACTATGCCTACCCCATCATCACCGCATTTTTTAACGGATTCGGCTACGGTTACACCCCGGACCACAATATCACGGCACCCGGCATGGACCGCTGGGGAGGTATTAAGGAACACCCCACCGCTCTCACTTTTGCTTATATTTCAGGGAAGGAAGCAGTAAAACAGCTTGAGAAGATCCAGACTGAGTCCCAGGGAGAGACTTTAGAACCAGGAAAAATAAACCAATTATAATCCTGCCCGTAATCAATCCTTTTTTTCGAAATCGCCCAGATCACACAGTGCTTTCACGAAGTATGTCCGCACAGATTTCCCCCGCATCATCAGACGACATGTCTGTAACATTCCGGACATACGACCATTCCCCTGAACCATCCACAGAACCCCTCCCTTAAGGCAGGAGGGGAGGGCATATCCGACATTTCCCGATACAGTCACATAACCAGAAAATAAGGATCTATCAAAAAAATCGAGAAAAAAATCACCTAAAAGAAAAAAGCCATTTATAAATCGCCCCAATCACTCCAAAAATCCCATCATCGCATCCACTAAGATGAACCGGATCAAATTCTGTCCCCACCGGAAACACCTCAGTAACAGCACGGCTATCCATCGAAACCGCTGCCACCGGTACAAAGACGGAAGAGACACCGCCTTCGTCCACCGTCACCCGCACATATCCAAGCTCGTGAGGGGCACTTGCCGCATATCCTTCCGCCTTCTCTTCGGTGAGATTGTAGAGCAGTCCACCGGCGGGCGCCACAACCACATACTGGACGCCGTTCACTACATACCGCTGATAGGCATGGACATGCCCGTTAAAGACCATATCAACCCCGTATTCCTCAAAAACAGGAACCCATAGATCACGGAGATCCATCCATCCACCGGGATGCCGGGCACCAGAACTGTACGGCGGGTGGTGGAAGGCAACAAACGTCCGGGCTGCCGGGTTGTTCTTCCGGTATTTCTGATTAGCCGCCAGATCTGCCCTGAGCCATGCCGTCTCCTCGTCAAAGTGCGGGGTGGCCCATTCGTTTGAATCCAGCACCACGAAGTGGGCATCCCCGCAGTCAAAGGAGTACCATTCCGGCATACCAAAGGCGTCATACCAGACGGAAGCATTATCCTCATGATTGCCCAGCACCGGTATGATGGTGGTATTGGCAAAGAGAGATTTTCCTGCCGCAAAGAAGCGGTCCCATTCCTCACCATCCTCCACAACAGAGATCATGTCACCCACGTGCAGTACAAAAAGGGCATCCGGCTCGCCTACAGCGATCCGTCCTGCAACCAGCGCATGACGTTCTGCCTGGGTAAAGTAGGGGAACTGTTCCTGTGTATCCCCATAGACAATGAAGGTGAACGGACCGCTCTCCGGAAAGGTCCGGAAGGTCAGGTCGCCAGACGTTTCCCTGCCGACAGTGACCATATAATGATAGCAGGTATCCGCCTGAAGACCCGTGATGCGCACATGGTGAAGAGATACATCCACATCATCCGGCACCTCCTGTTCATATCGGCCCGTCTCCCGGTAATATGCATCACTTGCATAGGAAACCATTCCTCCCATGGGGAGGGCGGCCAGCCAGTTCACCGTCGTTTCGTTCACTGTCGTGCCGGTCAGATACGGACCATGGCTGAAAAGATGGGTCCCCCCTGCACTTCCGGTATCATCCATTATTCCTGTGGCAGCGGCACCTGCCGCTATTAATCCGGTACAGCAGAGCACCACAAAGAGCGCACATGTCATATATATTATCGGTTTCATCCTGTATCACCCGTCATTTAAATAAACCCGTATCCAGCCTATATGTTCTATCGTTCCACCAGATAGGGTATGAATTTGTCTGACAGATATTTTGCCCTCCAACCGGAAAAGAACTGTCATGGAACGGGGTAAACCAGATTCTCATTGCCGCCCCCCTCTCAGTAGCTGCACTTCCGGCGGCTCTGTCATCAATATCGCCCTCCCGCTCACCGCCGCAGAATTCATTGTGCACGCAGACTTTGTCGGCCTGAACGACAGATCTTTCCCGCAGGTATCTGGTTCTCTGCGGATAGGGACAGACCCGGGGACAGACCGATCCCCTATTCTCCCTAACATTCTTTTTCTGCTGGGCCAACTCAGGTACATACCAGAGATTCCCATGGATATACCCACCGCCCCGCTGCCGAGACGTACTCTCACAACCATTCTTTTTGCGGTCTGTCTCGCTTCCTTTGCAACCCCCTTCATATCTTCAGGCGTCCAGATTGCCCTGCCCCTCATTGCAGCGGCATTCGGCGTTCCTGCCACTTTGCTGGGCTGGGTTCCGACCGCGTTTCTCCTCCCCTATGCGATGTTCCTGCTGCCCTTTGGCAAGATTGCGGATATGCTCGGGAGACGGAGATATTTCCTTTGGGGAATAGCCATCATGGGCGCCGGTCTCATCAGTGCCGGACTTGCACCTTCATTCTGGCTGCTGCTAGGGGGGATGGCCATTGCCGGGTTCGGAAGTGCAATGACCTTTGCAACTGCCCTGCCCCTTCTGACCACCAATTATCCCCTGCAGGAACGGGGGAAGATCATCGGCATCAATACGGCTGTCGTCTATATAAGTCTCGCCGCAGGCCCGTTTTTGGGGGGAATAATCACGGGTTATCTCGGGTGGCGGGCTCTCTTTCTGGTGACGGCACCGGCCATCCTCGCTGCTCTCATCGTTGGATATGTGGTCATCCCAAAAGACGCGAACCGTGCACCAAAACGTACGTTTGATTATCCCGGGACGGTCATCTACGGCATATCCCTCATCCTGCTCATCACCGGTGCCTCCCGCCTGCCGGCCATCTGGGCAGGAGTCCTCACGCTTGCAGGGGCCTGTGGTCTTCTGGGATTCTTTATCTGGGAAAACCGAACAGACGAACCGATCTTCCCCATCCGGCTTCTCCGCGGCAATCGGGGATTTACGTTCTCAAATATCGCCGCACTCATCAACTACTCATCCACCTATGCGGTCACCTTCCTCCTCTCCCTCTATCTCCAGTATATCAGGCTCCTCTCCCCGCAGGCAGCAGGCACCATCCTCCTTGCACAACCCCTTCTTATGGCAGTGACAGCACCTTTCGCAGGCAAACTCTCAGACCGCATCGAACCCCGTGTACTCGCCACCGCGGGCATGGCCATCGTCACCGTCTGCCTCTTTCTTTTGTCATGTATCGGGCCGGATACGCCATTCCTCTTCATCATGATGATCCTGATGGTGCTTGGACTCGGCTATGGCATCTTCTCCCCCCCTAATATGAACTCCATCATGAGCTCAGTTGAGAACAAACAGGCAGGCATTGCATCTGCCACTGCTGCCACTATGCGGGTACTGGGACAGAACCTTTCCATGGCCGTTACCATGGTGATATTCTCTGTGGTGATAGGAACCATCGTCATCACGCCGGGTATGACGGGAGAACTCCTCACAGCGACACACTATGCCTTTATCGCCTTCGGCATCCTCTGTGCAACAGGCGTCGGGTTCTCTGCGGTGCGGGGCAAACTCCGGGATGCGCCGACAGACAAGAGCAGATAATTTTTAACAGGAACATGCGAGAATTTGCCCACCATCATGTGATCTGTCCCACAGATACATATTTTTCATTGCGTGAGATAATTGGGCAATGAAGAAACCTTCCGGGACAATGAATTGCATGGGACAGATGCAAGCCCTGTTTCGCTGATATCACACGTCATTTCCAGAACCGGGCGATATTCAGCAGAAAAAAACGAAAAAATGAACTTTGCAGGGCCGAAGACCCGCCCTGCATCTTTTTTTTGTGCGAACGACACTAAAACGCCCTTGCAGGCTTTCTAGCTGCAAACCAGTCCTGCATTCTGCTCATAATGGCGAGCACCGCAGGCATTACGAGAATCGCGCCCATAAGAGAGAAGGCCACCGTGATCACGGTCACCAGACCGAAGTTTGACATGATGGGAAACTCGGAGAGCGTCAGAGCAGAGAACCCAAAAACCGTAGTCAGACCGGAGATAGTAATCGCCGTTCCAATCTTCTGGATACTCATCTGGATTGCTTCGTGGCACAAGAGCCCATTTTTGCGTTCCTCCTCATACCGCTCCATAATCAGAATGGTATACTCAGACGCAACACCGATGGTCATCGCACCGAGGGTCGCAGTGAGGAGGTTGTACTCCAGTCCGAGTACATACATGATGACTGAATTCCACCCGACAATCATAATGATTGGGATAACCGGTGTGATAGCTGTCGCCTTCCGGTAGATCAGAAGGAGGAAGATAAATATCAGGCCGAATCCCGCCAGGTTCATCTTACTCTTGGTCTCGCTGATCTCGTCGACCATGTCACCGAAGAGCGTCAGGGAACCGGTAAAGCCCACAGTCATACCGGGGTCATTCCTGTACCAGGCAAGGTCAGAACGCATCTTACCAAGAAGCTCATTCATGCCGTTTAAGTCCAGAGCCTCAGTGGAAAACTCAACAACCGCCTCCATCTGGCCATCCGTATACCGCGACAACGTAGCCTCAGGAACGAGTTTCAGAAGTGCCGCAATCTGTTCACGGTCCTGAGGAAGAACACCACCATTCATTGAGACGAGAACGCTTGCAATACTCCTTGCGCCGGTGATCTCACTATGTTTGGATCGCTCATATTCGCTAAATCCATGAATCCATCGCAAAGCATCAGGTTCAAAGACGTCATCAGTGCGCACCACGAGCGATATCGAGGAGGCGGAACCCATCGCACTACTCATTTTCGCCATGCTCACCTTAGCGGGCATCGTCGGCGGTACCATCGCATCCTCTTCAGTGTTGATGATAATTCTGTCATCCAGGAAGATGCCGACCACCGCAATGCAACCCACAA
>CAZBYH010000003.1:0-24280 GCA_964496155.1 uncultured Methanoculleus sp. | reverse complement strand
ACCAGATCGGGGATATATATGTTGAATATTGTGGAAAAGCTACACAGATTCTGAATCAGCTCCGGAATGATCCGCAATTTCAGGATGCTGATTTTGTTACATTGGATGATTTCCTCTGTGCTACTAGTTGGGTGAATATCTGGAAGGTTGCTCCTGGAGATGATGCCAATTTATGGGATAATAAATTCTGGCAGGAAAATGAGGTTGTCAGTATTAACTGGGGGGGAGTATATGAAAACCTCAAAAAAGATCTATTTTCCGCTGACAAAGAAACAATAAAACGTGCTGCCGACGGTTCAAACTATGCAGCAAATCAGCACATGAAATTTTTGTACAAATTTGAAATAGGGGATATTGTTGTTGCAAATCATGGGACGAAAGCCATTATTGGCTACGGGATCGTCAAATCAAATCCTAAATATTTGAAAGAAGATGGTAATTGCTATCTTTGCCGCGATGTTTTATGGCTGAAAACAGATCTGAATATTTCGATTCCAAAGGGTTTAGGGATAATTGGTAAATGCAGGCATACCATTGCCAGTTTATCATTTGATCAGTATAGAGAATGTGTTCTTGAAAATACATCAGAACGGAAATACTGGGTTATGAACCCGTCATTCTGCAATAATGAAACGAAAGTTATTACAGGGTTATGTTTCTGGAACAGATGGATAGAAGAAAATCGTATTCATCTTGATTCCTGGTATGTTTTTGTGGAAAAATACGGTGAAGACGCTCTTGCATTTTCAGATCTTGCTGAATTTAAAAAGAAGTATAAAGATGCCTATGATGACAATTCACAGCCATATTTACTCTATAAATATCTGTTCTCATTAAAAAAAGGAGATATTGTCCTCATCAACGATGGAAAAAAGAGGATTGTGGGCAAAGGAATCCTCAGTTCCGAGACATATTACGATTATGAACCGCAGAAATCCTATTATCACGATGTTGAATGGGGAGAAACGGATCTGAATATTCCCATTCCAACAGATTTGAAGGGAATATTTTCAAGGCGGGTTGTTGAACTAACGAAGGATGAGTATGAAAGGCTCATGAAAGGAATGACCGAGGAGGCAAAAATGGTAAATATGACAATGCTTGATCAGTTACTGAAAAGAAAGAAACAGGTTATCTTATACGGTCCTCCGGGCACAGGAAAGACCTACAAGGCCAAACACTTCATTGATGCTCATTCAAATAGCCCCTCTGACGCTAACGTGCATTCAGACATGGATCATGGAACCAATACCCGCTTTGTGACATTCCACCCATCCTTTGCCTATGAAGACTTTATCGAGGGACTGCGCCCTGAGACAGATGATGACGGGTGCATCCATTACCGGATCGAGGACGGCGTTTTCAAGGAATTTGCCCGACTATCATTCAATGTTCTTCTTCAGGCGGCAGGAATTGATAAAAAATGGGAAAAAGGCAGAGACGTTCCTGAATTATCCAACGAAGAATGCAGCTCTGCTCTTGAAATCGTTTCTGAAGTTCCCTTCTATTTGATTATCGATGAGATTAACCGGGGCGATATCTCCCGAATCTTTGGTGAACTCATCACCCTTCTTGAGGCAGACAAGAGATTGTGTGAAAAGAACTGCCTGAAAACAACGCTCCCGTATTCAAAAAAACGGTTTGGCATACCACCAAATCTCTTCATTATTGGCACCATGAACACCGCTGACAAATCTATTTCTCTCGTGGACATTGCCCTGAGGAGACGGTTTGGATTTTTGGAAACGATGCCAGATTCAGACGTTCTCAGAACTTTGCTTGTTAATGACGATCCTGAAGTGGAGGAGGTGTTTGATATTGCCATTGAGGTTCTTGAAGAGATCAATAGAGCAATTCTTAGAGAATATGACCGGGATCATCAGATCGGTCACAGTTATTTTGTAAAACTGGCGGATGAAAAAACACCTGAAGATGCATGCGAATCGCTGAGATTTGTCTGGTATTATGAGGTGCTGCCCCTTCTTCAGGAGTACTTTTATGACTCCCCGAAAAAACTCGCTAAAGTTATTGGAAGAGATTTTGTAACTCTTCATTCCGATGGTCGGTCATTCATGTTTACCGAACCCTGTTACAATGAGGTGTTTCTATCTGCGCTAAAAAAGCTGGCAAAAATGGATAATTCATCCGTTGAGGATGAAGATTTGATGGAAGAAGAGGATTACGACTCTCCAGATGATTAAGGAAGAATATGGCTTCCATCGCAACACTCTATGAGTTCGAACGCTATCCCTATGAGCTTTCAGAGAGTGACAGCTTTGAAAACAAAAGATTCCGGCTTACCGAAAAGACCCTGCGACATCTTGAGAGTATAAACGAAGAACAGCGGTTTCTTGAGATTAACCGAACGTTCATAAAACCTCTGGGATTTGTTGGAGTGGTGAAAGCAGGTAATATAACTCTTGAAATATTCCCCAAACTCTATCGCGGCGGCCACTCAAAAGAGCACAAAAAGATTGTTGCCGGAAATCTTCTCAAGATGCTTTCCCTGACCAGTCATCTTGCGATAAAAGAGTCGGATTTTGCTGATCTGGATCTGGAAGACCTGGATCTCTTTGAGGTCTTCATCCTGATATTTGCCCGTAGACTCAGTGCGTTTATCCATTCGACGAAGGTCAGGGAATATCGGAAACAGGAAAATGAGCTTCATTTCATTCGGGGGAGAATTGCTGTAAGGCACTATGCAAATCCCGCCCGTCTCCATATTATTCCCTGCCGGTATTATGAGCTTTCCGCTGATACCATAATTCATAGAATCCTGAAATATTCCTGTCAGTTAATGGCACGGAAATCGCAGAATTTTGAGACAATCCGTCTTCTTCGTTCGGTAGTGAACGTTCTTGATCAGGTCGAGTCAGAGCCTGTACGAGTCGTGGATATTGACCGTATCGTCTTTAATCGTCTCAACCGGAAGTATGAACCCTTTATCAGATTCTGCCGGATTTTCCTTTCTCATTCAACCCTTACCCTGCAGGCATCCGAAGTGGAATCATTCTCACTGATGATACCCATGGATAAGCTCTTTGAGGAGTTTATCGTTGGAGTGTTGCAGAGCGAACCCCGCTATTTCTTTCATTGCAATCCTCTGATTGAACCTCAGAAATCTATTGGATACCTTGCCACAAAGGAATATTCGGGTGGTGTGTTTAAGCTTTTCCCGGATATTGTAATCAGCCATAATAACGCCGTTTTTGTGGTCGATACAAAGTACAAGGTTCTTGATGAAGAGGATCGTAAATTTCGTGTTTCGCAGGCTGATATGTATCAGATGTTTGCATATGTGACAAAACTCCATGCAACGGCAGGAATGCTTCTTTACCCGGATATTGATGACCGGGAGTACGGGACATTCTTCTTTGAATGTGTTGACCATTCCGGTGAAAAATTAGAGATTCCGTTGTTTATTGCGTCCGTTGCGTTGTCGTCAGATCTGAATACACCTGAAGGATGGGAAGTATTCAGAGAGAGTCTTTTTAAGGCATTATATGGAGCTCCAAAACAGGGATTATGTCCTGCCTGATTCCCGAAAAACACCAATTTTAACGGAAATCTCATTGGTTTATATCATTCATACACATGCAGAAAGGATCTTCACTCTGTTAAACAGCGCAATTTCATCCCTTTATTTATGCTCATGCCGATGATGGAGATCCGGTTTATGCGAGTGATCATGAACCATCTCTTCGTGCTGATGAGGATGAGAGTGTTCACCGGATGACGAAATGGGCGGTTCAAACCACATGTGGACGTGATCATGATGCATGTCGTCATGACTATGACGGTGCTCATGAAATTTCGGCGTATGGTGGTGGGAATGGGAATGGTGTTCGGTCATGAGGAGATAAGCACCGATGGCCATCACCGGCAGCGCAACGAAAAACGCCGGAGCAAGCGGGTCAGGGAAAATAAACAGAGCAATGAATACCCCAAAAAAGGGTGAGAGCGCCAGAATAGCCCCTGTTCGCGCAGTGCCGAGACCCCGTAATGCCCACAAAAAGAGGACGCTTGTTATCCCACCATAACTGAAAAATCCAACACACATTGCAATGACCGCAATTGAGGGGGACGGGGTTGCCTCTCCCAGAAAAAATGCAATCACGCCCATCACTATGCCTGCAATGACTCCTTTTATGGTAACGACGTGAATTGGATCCTTTGCAGCGACATTCCGGGAAATATTGTTATCGAGTGACCAGAATATGCAGGCGAGGAGGATGCCAAGCGCTGCAAGGGAAAAACCCCATTGAGCAGTGGGATCGTATGAGAGGATGATGCATGAAACGGTAATCAGGCCCAGCGCCAATAGGATTCGTCGGTCAACGGCTTCATGAAAAAACAGCACGGCAAGAATCATCGTTGCCACCGGTTCAAAATTTAACAGAAGTGATGCAGTAGCCGAAGGTGTATGCTGCAACGAAACCATGAGCACCATGGGCGCCAGTATCCCTCCAAAAATGACAACCCCTGCAACGGAGAAGATATCCGATCGGGAGAGCGATGCCTCCATGGTATGCCTGTCTCTTCCGGACAGGCGTACAATCCACATGTACACTAAGAGGCCAGCACCACTTCCGAGATAAAACAGGGCCCCGAGCGTGACCGGGTCAATATGGGTAAGGAGTATTTTTGCTGCGGGTGCAGACGATCCAAACAGCGCTGCTGCAAGCACAGCATAGATGAGCGGAAGCCTGTTTTTTGGTATCATTGAATACTATCATACGGATATGATTCCTTTCGCCATTAATCCTTCATTATCAGATAAGATGGAGACACTGTCCCCAAAAATTGCAGGGGCGGTGGGCCCCATGCAATGGCTTTTAAATCCATTGAATCGCCTGATTCTTCCATAATCCACGGCATGGATTCATTATCAAAGCCGGTTGCATCTTATTTTTATCAATCAAAAAAACAAAGATACGTATCACGAAAAAAGAATCAAAGACCTGAACAGGATTCCATGCGCATAAAATACTATTTTATACTCTCAATATGAATGAGGAAAGGGAATACCATTACCTTGTCATTATGCCTTTGGTTAAGAATCAGTCCGAAAATATAGGTAAAAACTGCACTGGATGACAATTTTAACATCAGATGACAGATTTTATGAGCTACACCACAAAAGATAGTATGGAAATGAAAGAGATCATTTATTTCACCAGTACCAAACCATGTACAGTTATAGCCTGTATCCCGGGAATATGACGGTGACCCATCTATGAATCAAACAGGCATTCCAGATGCTCTGAGTATATTATCGGAAAATCGGCACGGGTTATTGCGTGATATGGCCGGTGTCATGGCACGTCACGGTGCAAATATTCTGACAACCCAGCAGTCAATCATATCTTCAGGAGAGAAAAAAGGTCTCTCAGCTCTGTATTTTGAATTTGAAGGGATTGAAGATACTGAATCTCTGATCAACGATCTTTCAGAGATATCTGAGGTACTCTCAGTTGAGAGGCATCAGCCATTTTCACAGATTTATGGGAAACGGATAATAATATTGGGTGGAGGCGCACAGGTCGCACAGGTTGCGGTTGGTGCAGTAAATGAAGCTGACCGTCATAATATCAGAGGGGAGAGGATATCAGTCGATACCATCCCCCTTGTCGGTGAAGAGAATCTTGCGATTGCGGTTGAAGCGGTATCGCGCCTGCCCCGGGCCTCGGTGCTTGTCCTTGCAGGGAGTATCATGGGCGGCAAAATTACCGAATCCGTAATCAAAATTCAAAAGCTGGGAATCCCAGTAATATCCCTTTCAATGGTCGGGAGTGTTCCTGAACATGCGGATCTTGTGGTAACAGATCCTGTTCAGGCGGGAGTGCTTGCTGTTATGCATGTCAGCTCCAAAGCCGTTTTTGATATTTACCGCGTACATCGGAGAAGATTTTAATGAGTGTTGTATCAGATGCTGTCACAGTACTCCGTCGTGATGGACTGATTGTCTATCCGACTGAAACCGTATATGGTCTGGGTGCAGATGCATTTTCAGACTATGCTGTCCGTCGTGTCTATGAAGTAAAACAAAGACCTGAGGGAAAACCAATCTCTGTCGCTGTTTCTGATGAAGAGATGTTGGCAACCCTTGCAGAGGTATCGGATGAAGCATGGGAATTTATCCGGGCATTTCTCCCGGGACCGGTAACAGTGCTTCTTCCGGTGAAAGGGTGTCTGCCCCCCGTTCTTTCCGGAGGAACCGGGTTGGTTGGCATACGGATGCCGCAGAACAAAATCATTCAGGACATCATTGTTGAACTGGACGCCCCCATCACGTCCACCAGTGCCAATATTTCCGGGACGGTGGCGCCTGCCACAAAAGAACAGGTGAATGTACCCTACGACCTCTTTATTGAAGGGGGGACCCTCTCCGGAACGCCCTCTGTGGTGGTTGACATCGCAGCACGGAAAATTCTCCGTCCGGGGGATAATATGGAAGCGATTGCTGCGTTTCTTAAAAAACTGGGGTGAACTGAGATGAAACCAATACGGTTGCGCGACTTTATCGAAGACACCGCCGGACGAATATACGCCGTAGCAACGTATGACAATACGGAGCGGGTTGGCTGTATTCTCCGGTATGTGCCGGATGAGAACGGAGAGAGAACAGGGCCTGACGGTACGAAATATCGGAAAATGGAATTTGACGATGCATTTTCCTATATTGCAGAGCATAAACCCGAGTACCTTGATACCGTCCACCGCGTCCCTCATCCTGACATTGCGCGGATCATGAAACCCGAACAGGAGATACTCCATCTGGCTGCAACACATGAACTGGTGATGGAACTTCTCCCCATATTCGGCGTATCAATCGAGAAGGTCGGATGTACCGGTTCCATTCTGTGCGGTCTGGAGAATGGATCCTCGGATATCGATATGGTTGTCTACGGTTCTGCATGGTTCACCGCCCAAGAGAATCTCCGAAAGGCTGTGGAAGCAGGCGAAGTGTCTGGCCTTTCAGAAGAGATGTGGCAAAAAGTCTATACCAAGCGCGTTCCGGAGATCGATTACGAAACATTCCTCGTCCATGAAAAGAGGAAATGGAACCGGGGAGAGATTGGAGGGAAATATTTTGATCTCCTGTACACCCGATCCTATGAACAGATTGGTTCAGGTGGTGTTCCTAAGGGCAAGGTCTGCGGCAAAGCGATGATTGAAGCAACGGTGACGGATGCATCGCTTGCCTTTGATAGCCCCGCAGTATACCAAGTAAACCACGAGGAGATCAGCAGGGTGCTATCTTTTACGCATACGTACAGTGGTCAGGCGCTTAAAGGGGAAGTTATCGAGGCAACCGGTGTGGTTGAAAAGCATGGCGATACAAAGTGGCTGATTGTTGGGACGACACGGGAAGCAAAGGGCGAATATATCATATCAAAGACGCTTTTGGAAAGTCTTTGAACCCTTTCCGGTAAGGACGTAACGTCCTTAAATTACTATTTTCAGCTCTCTCTGAAACCAATTGAATTATTCTTTTTTAAAAAGGTCGGAGAGTTTTTTGGGTCCTGAGACGGTGCAGAGGTCTGCTAAGAAACATCCTTCACAGGGTGCATTGCGCGGTTTGCGGGGAACCATCCCGTTGTCGATTGCATCTGCGGTCCGTATCGCCTGAAGAGCGCGGCGGCGGTCACGGGGTTCCGGGATACAGGCGCGGGATATTCCGGAGGCCAGGTATTCAAAGGTGATTTCAGAGGGAGAGAAACCCAGCGTTTCTTTAATACAGACCATGAGGCATGCCGCACGGATGCGGTCTGCGCCCCAGACCCCAGCCTCAGGTGCCTCGGTCATCCGCATGAGAGCACACCGGGGAGGGCTGCCAATGAGAATACGATCTATTGTTCCTCCGACCCCCAGCTGTTCGGATGAAACACGCACATCATATTCATCTGCGGGTTCCCATTCATGCTCTTTGCAGACGTTCACCCATGTTTTAAGCACCTCTTTCCAGTCATCGCCGATATCTGGAGAGATCAGCTGAATGTCTGCCCAGAGGGCGACTGCGTCGAGCGGCTGCCCCAGTGCGTAGGACAGTTGTTTTGCAACCGTATACCGTTCTGGTTCAGCCTGTTCAACTGATTTCATCAGTTCATACCGAACCGGACAGGCGTGGCACGCAACAATCGATGAGATGCTTTTCTCTCGCATAAATGAACAGATCCTGAGTGAACAAAGGATTATCAGGCAAGCCGGATATAAATATTGGTATGTCAAAGAGGGAAATTGCCGTGAATATTCCAAATGATCTGGATCCGGTCTATGCAAACCGGATTCAGGTTGCCTATAAGGATGATGAGTTTACCTTTGTTTTTCTTCACGAACTTCCGGGAACCAATCAGGCCCGTGCCAAGGCAATTGTTTCGATAAGTCCGAAACATGCCAAAAACTTCGCTCAGGTGCTGCAGAAGAGTGTGGAGGATTTTGAGGGGAAGTTTAACGAGATAAAAACTGACAATCCGGAAAAGCCGGATGATCCGAATGTTACGATTCGCGGGTATAACTGATCTGATACTACGGACATTCACCCATTCCAAAATCAATACTAAAACACCACCTTTATTATTTTACAGCGTCAAACACAGTAGGCATCTGGCACAACCAGTAATCTGGTGCCGGTTGTTTTAAACAGCGTGCCGCTGTGGCTTAGAGGTATAGCGGCTGATTCGTAATCAGCAGGTCGGGGGTTCAATTCCCTCCAGCGGCTTCGGAATTGTTATTTAGTCCCTTTTTGTTCCTTAAATTTTATTTGTTGATATTTACCGTTATCTGTATATCTCATAATATTTGAAATGGGTCTGAACTGTTTTGTGTTCACCGGGCTTTGGAATGGCTATTCTCCGTAGATTTCAGCAGGACTTAACTGGCGCCCTTCTGCCAGAATTATTACTGCCTTTAGGATGTACTCCGCACGTTTCCGGATAAATGCATCATAATCCTCTTTGAGTTTGGTGTATTGCGCATCACCTGAAAGCCCTTCATATCCGCCGTTAGCCAGTTCTTCAATTGGAATTAAATGTGACTGCAACCGTTCACGTACGATGCCCTCCGAAGTCCATTTATACCGATCCTTGATGTACTCCAGAGGGTCTTTCCTGCCGATTGTCAAGTTCGTCTTATCGGCAATAAGAGCGCAGTTCAATGCGAGATAACTTTTGATATTAAATCCATCCAGCAATGCATCGGGATAAAGATGGTGATAATGACGTGTTGTAATAGTGCCTACATCCAGGCGTTCGCCGGTTGCAAAGTCAAGAGCTCCCAGCTTGCATGCTACTCCAGGATACCCCGTCCTCGGATTGTTTTCCGTTTTGGCCACTCAGAGGTCATCAATTCCTCAACCTCCACAATGCTGTGATCAGAGAAGATCGGGACGTGCTCGATTTCAAACGGGATTCCATCTTTATTATCAGCACCGGTAATTATTCCTTTCAGACCCTTGAAGTCAGAAAATGCATTGGTTGCGGCAGAATTTTCATACCGATCAGTGAAAAAGGCATACCAAAGGTATTTCTTCAGCAGAAGTTCATCCTGTCACCTTTTATCACCCGATTCAGGAATATCGGCATATAAGGCGGCGATAACCGCAATTACTGCGTTGGTTGGAAGGCGTTCCTGGTCATATACTCCTTCACTCTTCAAAAATTTCGCCATTCGTGAAAGACAATGCGCCATGGTGTCCCAGTTTTCCACCATGCGTATCTTGTCCATGTCCAATGCCCCACGCTCGCTCGGAAGATTTCCCTGTAAAAGTGCAGAAGTATTGAGTATTTGATGAGAGAGAGGGAAATACCTAGCAACTTCGGGATGTTTCTTGTCGAGCTCCTCTTCGAGTTCGTGTATGGACTGACCCGTTGCACTTTCCACTTCCGCGACTACGATATCATATTGTTAAAGCGGTTTGCTGTTGGTGTTCATGTTGATAAAGACGTTGAGGGCGACGATTTTGTCTGTATGGGAGGGGAGGGAGAGATAAGGAAGGTTGTAGTTGGTAATTGTTGAACGAAGATCCTTGATCCGATCGCTGACCCGTTTCTGAAAGTCATAGAACTGCCGTAGTTCTTCTTTTCCCTCATCAGGTTCCAATGGGTTTGTTGCAGTTTCAATCCAGTTATCGATCTCTTGCTGGATGTCTTCGGGGCATAGAAGGTCGGTTGGAATCATCCCTCGTTCAAGGCACTCTGCTGGTTTGTCGCACCAGAGGGGATAATGCAAATTATTATTCTTGATGTAACAACTTCGGCAAAATACGGTCATGTCCTCGCGTTCGGCGTCCCCATCGCACCGGTCAAATTCTTTGAGGTAGATGTAGTAGGTCTCATTCTCGTAATTGTTATGGAACGCCCGCCATAAAGCCGTGAGGCGTTGCTGTCCGTCCAGCAGATGCTCGTAGACCCGGCCGCTTCAGGGTCAACCAGAACCCGCACCCGGGAGGGTGAGGCAAACGGGTCTTTCCGGACATGCTCAATACAGAAAAGAAACGTATCAAACCGGTACCGGCCCCTGATGTCACTGCAATACCCGTAGCTCTTCCCGCCCATACGGCGAAGCATATGACAAAGGATCTCTGTAGGCTGAATCGCGGTCATACAAAAAAGGATCTGCGGGAAGAACAATAAGCGCTCCCGTTGCCATTTTCAACGGGCCATCACATGGACGGCTTCCGGATGAAACGAGACCCTGACCGAATCACCCGGCTTCACCTTCACCCGTTCGGCAAACCGCCAGCCGACGACCAGTTCCAGCTGAATGCCGCAGTCGACCATCACATGGTGTTTCGGGCCGACGAGGGTTATTCCGGTAACCGTGCCATGGAGATGGTTTCGTATTCCACCCGTGTGCCCCGTAAACCCTTCCCTCATATGCAGGTGCATATCCTCGGTGCGGATGCACCAGGTGATCGCTTCACCCACCGGCAGCGGAGTCTCTCCATAGACCTCGATGGTGCCGGACTGTATCACCGCCATCCCGTCGTCATTCCTCTCAATTTCACCCTCAAAAACATTCTCAAATCCGACAAACCAGGCGACATCATCACTCACCGGAAGGGTAAAAACCTCCTTCGGAGTCCCGGACTGCACAATTCGCCCGTTCATCATCACCCCGATACGGTCCCCCATCCGCTGGCCCTGCACCATATCGTGAGTGTTCATGATGATCGTCGTGTTGTAAGTGTCCCGGGTATATCGGATGATGTCCTCAATTTTTTCCCTGGTGACCGGATCGATATTGGACGTCGGTTCGTCAAGGAGAATTATTTCAGGCCGGGTCACCATCGTGCGGGCAAAGGCCACGCGCTGTTTTTCTCCGCCGGAAAGGCTGCGGGCGACCCGCTTTTCATACCCCTCAAGCCCCACCTCACGGAGCACCTGTGACACCCGATCCTGCATCTTCGAGGCAGATATTTTCCGGAACCGGAGTCCGTATGCCACATTCTCAAAGACTGTCCCCTGGAATATAGCCGAGTTCTGAAAGACCATGCCGATTTTTTTCCGTATCTCCTGGTGACGGGAATCGCCATGAGAATAGAGCGACTCATTCCTGATCATTACATCCCCGGATGTCGGTACTTCAAGCATGTCGAGGATCCGCAACAGGGTGGATTTGCCATGCCCCGAAGGGCCAATGATGACATAGATCTCCCCCTCAGATACATCGAGCTCTACACCCCGCAGTACCTGAGTAGCCCCAAAATTCTTCTTCAGGTTCTCAATAGTGATCATTGGTTAATTCCCCCTCCGGATAGATGTCATGACAAAGTTCACAATCAGGGCGATGAAGAGCAGGATGATACCCAGCGCCATGGACAGTTCAATATTTCCCATTGAGGTCTCCAGTGATATCGCAGTCGTGAGAATGCGGGTAAACCCCTTGATATTCCCACCGATCATAATGGCTGCACCCACTTCCGAGATGGCCCGCCCGAACGCCATTGCAATCGCTGCGTATATCACAAACCGGACTTCCCGGAGAATCGAGACGAGAAGCTGGATATAATCAGCACCCAGCGAGATGATGGTGTCTTTCACAATCGGGTCAAGGGATGTGACAGCAGAGTAGGTAAGCCCCACAAGAATCGGGATGACGAGAATAACCTGCCCAATGATCATGCCGCCGGGGGTGAAGAGCAGACCCAGAAATCCCAGAGGTCCCTGGCGGGAAAGCATGAGAAATACCAAAAGGCCGATGAGGACCGTCGGCAGGGCATAGAGCGTATGAATAAGATTGACGAGGCTTGTTTTCCCTCTGAAATCATGAAACGCGAGATACAACGCAATAGGAATCGAGATGACAGATGCAATCAGTGTCGCTGAAAAGGTGATATAGATACTCCTGAATGCTATCTCATAGACTTCGGGATTGAACGTCACAATAAGCGTGACTGCCGTTACAAATCCGTCAATAATTTCACTCACGCATACACACCTGCTGTTTCATTCATGCATAAAAGAAGTAAAATATGGGGAATGGGATTATGCAGGAATGGGGTCCTCTGCTTCAGCCTGAGTAATACCCATGACTTCCCAGTTTCCGCGTGATTCAAAGAATAACGGTTGACCGTACTCCTTCAAACCAAAAGTGCCGATGAACTCCTGTGTTTCCGGGGTGACAAGGTAGTTGATCCATTCACGTGCCATCCCGCTGTTCACGTAGTCATACTTCTCCGGGTTGATCATCATTGCACTGTAGACATTCAGGAGGGAATCTCCCTCGTCAACCAGAGGTACGAGGTCAAGGTCACTCTTGTATGAAAGGTATGTTCCGGTGTCAGAAAGCGTGTATGCCTCCTTTTCATTTGCAACCGTGAGGGTTGCCCCCATTCCCTGGCCGCCCTCAACGTACCAGTAGCCGGGGCCTTCCTGGATATCTGTTGCATAATTATACCCGGCACTGACCCAGAGGGACTGCTCCTTGGCATGGGTTCCTGAGCTGTCGCCACGTGAGATGAATGCGACATCCGGGTTGGCCTGTGCGGTCTCGTAGATGGTTGTCAATGCATCCTCCGGCTTCATCCCGGCAATGCCTGCAGGGTCTGACTCGGGGCCGACAATCATGAAGTAATTGTAGGCGATGCCACGGCGGTTGATGCCATATCCATCGTCCATGAACGTGTTTTCGCGGGCACGGTCGTGGACCATCAGGACATCAACATCTCCGCGCTGTCCGTACTCAAGTGCCTTGCCCGTACCGGCTGCAATAATTTGCAGGGCAACGTCGTGGTCTTTTTCAAACCGCTCTTGTAAGGCTTCAAGAAGGCCGGTGTCGTCCAGGCTTGTTGTTGTTGCAATCTTGAGCAGTTTGGGATTTGCCGGAGCGGGAGTCGCTGTCTCAGTGTCAGAGTCCGTCCCCGTGCACCCACACACAAAGGTTACACTGAGGAGGAGAAGTAAAACAAATACAATCGTTTTTACAGCCATGTTAAACGGAAGTCAATATAGACAAGGTTGGATTTAAAGATTGCTGAAAAACAAAAATTATATATGGATCATAAGGGTGGGAGTGTTAAAGGTTTTTCAGCGCCACAATATCTGCCACACCCGTGAGTTTCCAGATATTAGAACGCTCCTCCTCAAGAATTGACTCTACCGGATCTGAAGGGTCATGACCCAGGGCCGCAAGGATATTGAGCGAGAGGCGATGTTCTTGAATCAGGTTCAAAAACATCTTACGCACTTTCTTTTTGGCAATCGCATCCTCTTCCTGCACCAATCGCCCCTGCATGGTGACAAAGGTATAACACGACATATCCGGGGAATAGCGCTCAATCTCAACCGAAACATACGGGCTCTTTCTGAAAAGCTCGTTTTTTCTGCCGTATTTCGTTGCGAGGAAATACAGAAACGTCCCGTCAAACACGTAGATAAACGGAGCAATATATGGATATTTCTCTCCCTGGAAAGCAATTCTCGATACATATCCATCGCGAATAAGGTCGTCGTATTCCTCTTTACTCATCTGCGGAATTTTGATGATCTCCATTGTACACCTCTAAGTATATCATTCGGGTTTGAACCGTCATACTAATAAAAGACTCGTATTTAAACCCGAGTGCACACGAAAATCCCCCCGGACTCACATAATACATATCTGTTTTCCCGTCAAATGAGATACAATCAATCTTCAGGAAAACGGGCATGAACCAGGTTTACATCATCGGACACAAGAAACCGGACACAGACAGTATCTGCAGCGCTCTTGCGTATGCGGCATACCTGAACCGAAACGAACCCGGAAAATATATTGCGGCGCGTTGCGGGCCGGTAAATCCGGAAACTATTTTTGCATTGAAGAAATTCGGCTGTGATGCCCCTGAGTATATCGAGAGCGTGGTCCCCAGTGTCTCTGATATGCCGTTTACCTATACGATGAGTGCTTTGGCAGATCTTCCCACGATCGATATCGCAGACCTGATGACCGTCCATGATGTCCGTAACTATCCACTCACCGACGATGAAGGAAGGTTTCTGGGTATTCTCAGTGAATACGGTCTGGCGCGAACCTATGTCACCCGCCAGAAGATAGGACAACTCTCGTTTGCCCCTATCACCCTGGAGAATCTGAGCCGAATCTTAAATGGCACCATCGTAGTCCCTTCAGACGATCTCATCGAGGGGAATGTCTACACCGCAATCGATGCCCTGCATGTCACGCTCTCACGACTGACTAAAAATGACATGGCAATTGTGGGCGATAATGAACCAGTTCAGCTTGCCCTGATTGGAGCAGGCATTGCTGCCCTCATCGTTGCTGATAGTGCACCGGTGGGGGAACGGGTGATCCGTGATGCAAAAGAACGGGGGGTTGCAGTACTTTCAACAAATCTTGACGCATTCGGTGTCGGAAAGATGATCAATCTCTCTCTTCCTGCACGTCATATCATGGCCACCGACTGCCCGGTGATTACCCGGGATACGACCATTGAATACGCCAAACACCTCGTTTCAGAATCACGCTATCGTACTGCCTGTATTGTGGGTGAGGACAACCGGTATCTTGGCATGCTCTCACGAAACACCTTTCTGCAGGACGTGGCAAAAAAGGTGATTCTTCTGGATCATAACGAGTATGCACAGGCCGTGGACGGGGTCGAAACGGCTGAGATTATTGAGATTATTGACCATCACCGGATTGGCGCTATTACTACTCTCAGGCCGATACGGTTCTTTAATGATCCGGTGGGGTCGACCTGCACCATCATCACCGAAAAATACATGGATTCGGGTATTGACCCCGATATCCGGATAGCAGGCATTCTCCTCTCCGGTATCCTCTCCGACACTCTTGTGCTGCGCCTCTCCACTACCACTGAACAGGATCATGCGGCAGTCAGGTACCTTGCAGATTTGACCGGAACTGACGTTGAGGAGTATGGTACTGAACTTATTCGGAAAGGGATGGACTTCGGCAATGCACCCCTGCATGACGTGCTGACCGCTGATATGAAGGCATATGTACTCTTTGGCAAACCCATCGCCATCTCTCAGGTGATGGTGCCCACCTATGAATATGCAGAAACGCACGCAAAAGAGATCCGAAAAGAGGCGGACTCCATCCGCTCAACACAGAATCTGTATATGTTTGCGGCGCTTTTCACCAGTATGTTTGAGGACGGAAGCGTGGTGTTTGCATCCGCACCGGCTGCTGTTCTCGAGAGCCTTGATCTTGCAGGAAACCCGGTCACGATGAAAGGGGTGATGTCACGCAAGAATGACTTTATCCCATATCTCGGAAACCTGCTGAAGAATAGTTGAGAGAAGGAGCATTGGAGAACAGGCATGTATTCAGAGATTACTGGTTCTGTTGTCTCTTTTTAGTCTAAATAACACAAAATGGGGTGGGCTTGGGAAGATAGTAAAAATTGTATATATCTGTCAAAACAGAATACCATCGAGCCGTTTATTTCAGATTACCCATAAGCATCTTTTTTTTTCCCGCAGTATGAGATCTTTTTTTATCTGCAATGTCAGATTTGTGCTCAGTATCCTCTGCTATATCTGAATATTTTTTAAAGAAAGCCCGGATATTCTCTGCTTCGATATTTCCGATATTGAGTTGGCGTATGATCTTATCTATCTCATTTGCCTGCTCTTTGATCTGGTCAGTCATCTCATCATTTTCAAGGTCAGTAATGCCGATAATTACCTGAAGTGGGTTTCTGATTTGATCATTCAGGTTGGCAATATGCTCAACTTTGACCAAGAGCTCACTGATGTTTTTAAGAAGTTCCCGGAATTTCTGTTCACTTTCCTGAAGAGCTTTTATTGAATCCCGGTATTCCGTTATATCTTCCAGAATAATTGTAATTCCCGGCGAACCATCTGCAAAAACGGTTGGAATGACTTTCATCTTAAAGAAAAGTTCATCCTCATCCTTTAGTATCCTTATCTCTTCAGTTACTTCTTCTCCTTCCAGGGCCTGAGCGATCATTGGTTGTAAATCTATCCCGGTATTGAGAGGGTAAAGAATATCATGGATCATTTTGTCGATTATATCTTCTTTCTGGCGATTAAGCAAAGAGATGATATTGCTGTTTACCTGCACTATTTTTAGGTCATTGTTCAGAACAATCACATAATCTGATGAGAGATTCATCATCGCGGATATCGGCACACGTTGCGATATGTAGTATACCTTGGATTGACCATAGGTTTCCATATCAACCTCACCGGATGTCCGCAGGATATCCAGGTAATGCCCAATGGTAATCCTGTTCATCCCGATTATCTCGGTAATCTGCGTAACTGACATACCTCGTGGATTCTGTTTTAAAATCTCAAGAATTTTTTTTAATCCCTCATGATTTCCATTCATGGCTAGGGGATATACTGCCACCATAATATTTAATAGTTTGTGTCATCATCTATCCAATATGACTATCACACCTATATACCAATACTGGATTGCAATACTCGGAGCAAAGTCCTGTTTCTGCCTAAGTAACAGCGAATGGGTAATTCACTTCGTTTTATCAAACCATTTCGGGATTTATTTTGAACATTCGAACATGAGTTTTTTATATACCATGCCAGCAGTATGGCAATGAATTTCCAGTCCACTATTCAGACAAAATTTCTGATTTGGCATTTGGGTAGTAACCGTCATACCCCATTACCTATCCACAGAATATTTGTGACATCTCCAGCGTGATCAACCATTTTTTCCAGATTCCAGATTACATTAACCGTCGCACCCGATTCTGACACCAGTGGTGCGGAAAACTCAATTAGCTCATCGTTTGGATGATTTGCAACATATTTCTGGATCTCTTTTGCTTCCTGTTGTAATGGGCGAGAAACAAATGCCGAGATATCTTTTCCAATGATTGGTGTGTTATCTCCAAGAATTTCAGAAAGTGCAGAATTGGCACGAGTAATCGTCCCTTTAATATCGACTGACAATACCGGGCATTTTTGATTTTTATCACATATGGCAGCAAAAACTTCATTCTGTTTTCGGACGTCAAGAATGTGGTTATTTTTTATTGTTTCAAACATCGTCCTGAGATTACTCTGCGATTTATCCGACTCTGTATTGAACTCGTTTTCGTTCCGTTCTAAAGGAAAGGAATTTTTAGCCAGTTCATTTTCATACCAGCATCTCTGAAGGGTTACCGATGCCTGATTCACAAAAATTTCGATGATTGATGAGATGTCATTATGAATGCGGTGCGGTATGGCAAAGGAAATACTCCCAAACAGTTTATTTTCTCTGGATATACCAATCATATAACATTCATAGATATCCAGAACATCATTGATCGTTGTGCAGACATCTTCAGAAAAATTCTTCAGAAAAAGGTCGTACAGGCCTCCCGGCAGGTGGGTTAGCCTGCTGGAATTCAGGTGAGGGCGGTAATCTTCAGGAATGGAGAATTGTTTATCCAGAACCTTTTGGTTAAGCATCGTGCTCAACATATTTTCGTATCCTTCAATTTCACCTTTTATTGATTTGATCTGTAATGTTCCGGATTTTTCATCATATGCATTGACCACTGCCACACCACCGGGAAGAAGCGATATGAGTTCTGATGAAATGTAGTCATAAATTTTTTCATTATGGGGCAGGTTAGCAAAGGTCTGAGCAGTTCGTGATATAAATTCCAAATTTTTCACATGCTTTTTTTCTTTTATTTCACTCTGTTTTCTTGCAGTAATCTCGGTCCCAACTGCAGAGATGCCCGTAAGGCGGCCTTCTGTGTCTATTATCGGACTATTTGTCCAGGATATCCATTTAGTGTCACCATTCCCGGCAATATACTCATTTTCGGTGATCCTGAATTGTGCCGGATTTTCAAGAATTTTTCCGATAATATCGTTAAAAATTTGTTCGTTTTCAATTTTTTTGGAAAAAATAGTATCGAATACACTTTTATTTTTCAATTCTCCTTTCTGATACCCAAGCAGATTTTCCCCAAATTCATTGACAAATAATATTGTTCCGTTTACATCGGTTTTCAGGACTATTGCACATGTTTTTTCAACAAAATCGCGATATTTTTCTTCACTTTGCAATAAATCCTGTTCCATTATTTTTCTCTGGGTCATGTCCTGTATTGATTCAATTGCTCCGATGACATTTCCGTCCCCGTCAAACAATCCCGTTGATTTCACCCAGATATGCGCTCCTTTTTTATTATTCATATGGGATGACCAGATCTCTGCATTGAGCGAGTTACCTTCTTTCCAGATTGTCTCAGGGGGATTGTATTGTGTCATGTCACTGGAGATTACATAATCAATGAGCATGGGACGTTTTTCACCGTAAAAAGGAATTGAATAGGAATGATCACCCGTACCAATAATTTCCTCCTTGGTAACTCCTGTCAAATGTTCCATTGCCTTATTCCATGCAATTACTTCCGAATCGTGGTTAATTACAAATGTTGCTTCAGGAAGAAAATCGATGATGTCTGTTAACCGGGAGATGGCACTGGTTAGGTTTGATTCATATTCCTGCCTCTCAGTAATGTCCCTTTTAACAACAGCAATCTTTTCGACCTCTCCGTCTGAATTTACAATAGGGGAAAAAGAAAAATCATAGGCCCTGCCACCAATTTCGTCTACAAACGAATCCGATATTTTTGATACCGTTATTTCAGAGATAACGTTCCGGATATTTATGGCGATCTCTTCGGGAATAAACCCAAAAAAGTTTTTGCCCGGTATTGATCTGATAGTAAGTGAATCATCTGAACAAAAATTTCGGATGTATTCACATGACGGTTTGTTCAATGACAATATACGTCCGTTTAAGTCAATGAGGAGCGAATTATCATTTGTTGAATTCAATAAAAATTGTGTATTTTCTTCATTCCGTTTCAGGGCTTCTTTCGCCAGTACTGCCTCAGTGATATCTCTCCCTACAAACTGAAATTCATGAATATTCCCTTCTGTATCAAGGATAGGCGATATGCTGCTTTCAATCCACCGGGTTTTCTTGTCGCTCGCCTGAATACGAAATCCAAGATTTTTAGATTCCTTTTCAATCTCGATCTGATTCATACATTTTTGAATCGCTCCCAAATCATCCTGATGTATCGCCAGTGATTCCAGTGAATTAACAAAAAGAGGATCCTTTTGTATAATGAAATGTTTACGGAACGCGTCGTTAAGATATTTTATTTGGTAATCAGGAGATATGCGACAGATTAACTCTTGTTGTCTTTCAACAATATCCTGATACCGGTTTTCACTTAACTTTAAATTATTCTCAGCATTTTCCCTTTCAGATATGTCCCGGATAACATAAAGGACGACCAGTTTGTCCTGCAGAGAAAATACGTGGGCACTGGCCTCAGCCGGAAAAGCAGTGCCGTCCTTTTTCATCTGAATTCCACGATAAATTGAATGATAGTTCTCTGCAAGACCGCTTTCTATTGTACAGTTTGCCCCGTGGGATTCTGAATGGAACATCTCACAGAATTCCATTTGAAAGAATTCATTCCGAGAGTATTGAAGCTTTTTGCAGGCAGTTTCGTTCACTTCAATTAAATTTCCAATGTTCTGGTCATCAGTAATATCATAAAGGAATATTGAGTCGTTCACATTGTGAAATAGATTAGAAAATTTTTCCTCGTTTTCTGTGAGTGCATCCCGTATCCTCTTTTCTTCGGTAAAATCTTTGATGATTATAATGAGCCCGTGCCCTCCATTCTCCAGAATAGATGGAACATATTGGATAAGGAAATGGCAGTTCTTATCCTCGTGAGCATACAGAATTTCCGTACAGGTTCTCTCTCCGCTTTCTATAGATTTTTCGATAAGAGGGAATAGATTTTCCTGGCTGATTACCGGGATTTTCCGGTCACTAACATCTTTGTTCACCACATCATTTTCGTCAAGGCCAAAGTATTTCAGATATTTGTCATTGACCTGAATGATTTTGTGATCCTGGTTCAGGAGAACGATCAAATCGGGGGAGCAATGCAGCATTGAGTTGATTGGCAATCGGCGGGAGGTAGTGTAGACTTTTGCATTGCCAATGAGTTGTACATCAACTTTGCCAGACGCAAGAAGGATCTGGAGATATTTGGCGATAGAATTTCGGTGAATGTTGGTAACATGAGAAATCTCTGTTATCGTCATTCCCTTTGATTTAAACCTGAGTATGTTCAGTATTCTATCGAGCAGTTCCTGATCGCTGGGCATGGTTGTTGGATATACAACATCATATTTAAATGTATGTCGTGCATACAAAATATCTTACGCACATTGTTAAATTTTAATAAATATTAACTGTCATTTTGGCTCATTATATTATATTCAATAGCAAATATGCCATATATTCTTAAAAAAAGGATATTTCGTCATTAAATGTAATAGTATTTAAATGTTCGTAATACGGGCTCGTAAAGAAATACCTCGGCTAAAGAAACACAGGAGGCGTTTCGGATCATATTCCGTAATTTTCTTCAGGTTCTTCGACTTATCTGATGTTTCCGCCCCATTAACCAGATATCTACCGGTAATCTTCACCGGGAAAGGGCGATATACGTGCCAAAATGTTTTTTTGTCTAATCACACCCGTTTTCCACGGATATGTCTGGCATATCAGTATATATCCAAATTGTGCAAGGGGGGTAATGTAAAGCGGTGTGTGTTCATCCTGACGGGGGATTACAGGTTTTGCAGGTAATTTTAAAAGAGGTATGAAAATGAAAAAAACTTATTGTAGCATTATTGGTTGCTGCTCTCTGTATGGTGGCACCTGCTGTTGCATTTGATTGGACCAATCTTCCATACGACACAGAGGTAACAGTTATCTCGGGGAACGCTGTTACATCAGGCGCGTACTTTGATCTCTACATTGGAAATGATATCCACCCCACATGGTGTGCGGATACAGCTACGATTGTAAATTCTGTGCCTTATCAGGCTAATCTTAGCACCACCATTGGCGCAGGCGAGGAGTGGAACAAGATAAACTGGGTTTTGAACAATAAAGGGAACACGCCAGTCCACCAGATTCAGGCAGCTATATGGACAATCCGCGGTCAGACACTCCGATGGGATCGAGTCGCGTGGTATACCAATGTTGCAGAACAATTAGTCAATGAGGCAGAAGCTCATGGGGATTTTATTCCTGAATGTGGTCAGATAGGGGCAGTTCTTGTTAAACCATGTGTTGGTGTTTACCAGGACACAATCTTTGAAGTTCAGACGCCAGAATGCATACCAGAACCTGTCCCCGAATTCCCGACAATGATGATTCCGGTTTTCCTTGTTGGAAGTCTCATGGTTGCAGCCAGTGTTCTGAAGAAAGAGTAAGATCTGAAGAACTCATCTTTTTTATTTGATATTATCTATTTGTTTGTAGTTTTTGTATGGAGAGAAATAAATGAGCTTAAAAATAAGAGCAATGCTAAACATATTTTAGGTAATTATATTCAGGTTTTTCGTCTCGTATGGTGTTTCCATCTCATTTACCAGATATCTACCATTAATTTTTACCAAAAAAAAAGATATACGTGCCAATGTGTTTAGCTATCTGATTACAACCGTTTTTTACGGATATGACTGGCACATCACTATATATCCAAACTATTCAAGGGGGAGGTAATGCAAAACGGTGTGCGTTCATCCTGACGGTGGGGAGGCACAGGTTTTGCAGGTAATTTGAAAGAGGTATGAAAATGAAAAAACTTATTGTAGCATTATTGGTTGCTGCTCTCTGTATGGTAGCACCTGTTGTTGCATTTGATTGGGGGGCGCTTCCAACCGACAGACTGGTACTGATTGACGCGTCGCAAATATTAAATGACCCGTTGCAATCTAACTCGTACTTTGACATTTACATTGGAAATGATTGCTATAGTGGATGGTGTGTCGACATAGACAACCTTGCAGTTATAAATCAGTGGTATACTGCGCAACTTACCAGCACCATTGGCGTAGATGAAAAATGGAACAAAGTAAACTGGATTCTGAACAATAAAGGACAGGCAACAACCCCACAGATTCAGGCAGCCATCTGGCTCATCGTTGCTGGGGGAATGCCGACAGGTAACGTTGTTGGTGCAAACTGGAATTGCCCAGAAGCACAGAATTTAGCCGATATGGCAGATCCTTCATTTGAACCTGGCTGTGGTGACATTGCGGCAGTTCATGTTAATCCAACTTGTGTGATTAGCCAGGCCATAATCATTGAAGTTGAGATGCCACCGTGCCCACCAGTCCCCGAATTCCCTACAATGATGATTCCGGTTTTCCTTGTTGGAAGTCTCATGGTTGCAGCCAGTGTTCTGAAGAAAGAGTAAGACCTGAAGAAACTCATCTTTTTTTGGATATTTCTATCCGATTGTTGTTTTGATATGTAAAGGAGTAGATTGGTTGAAAGGAAGACAAGGAAATTCGGATCATTTTTTCGGTAATTTTCTCCAGGATTTTCGACTAATATCCATTTTAATCCTATTTGGAAATATTTACGGTAAATGTTTACTGAATAAAAGAAATACTTGTGCCAAAGTGTTCAAATGTCTGATTCCACCGGTTTTTTACGAGTATGTCTGGCACATCACTATATACCCAAATTGTGCATGGGGGTGTATATGTAGACTGTGTTCGCTCGTCCTAATTGTGGGATGCCACAGGGTTTACATGTGATTTAAAAGAGGTATGAAAATGAGAAAACTTATTGTAGCATTACTGGTCGCTGCTCTCTGTATCGTGGCACCTGCTATTGCTTTGGAGTGGGGCGAGGAGGATCTAAGCACTGAGGGTGTTTTGATTGTTTTCCCCTATTCACAAACTGGTAATACGTACTTTGATGTGGCCTTTGGAAATGAAGATGTAAATACAGTTTATCCGGGATGGTGTGTCGACCCAAGTACCGATTCAATTAGAAATGTTTGGTATGAAGCTACTCTTACCAACACCACTGACTTAAGCCCAGAGTGGAACAAGGTAAACTGGGTTCTGAACAATAAGGGGAATGCAAATTATCAATCCGTTCAGAAAGCTATCTGGAATATCCTTGGATTGACATACACGGTGCCTACCCTTATTGAAAACCAATGGAATGATGCAGTTGTAGCACAATTAGAAAGTGATGCAATGGCTCATGACGATTTTATCCCTAAATGCGGTCAAATTTGGGCAGTTCTTGCTAAACCAAATGGCGATAACGGACAGGATATAATCATTGAAGTTCCGATGCCACCGTGCCCACCACCAGTCCCTGAATTCCCAACAATGATGATTCCCGTCTTCCTTGTAGGAAGTCTCATGGTTGCAGTCAATGTTCTGAAGAAAGACTGAGAACTTAAAGAAACTCATCTCTTTTTTTAATACTATGAATTTGTGGATAATTTCAGTCTACAAAGAAATGCTTTTGTTAAAGAAACAAACAATGCATATCAGATCATTTTTCAGGTGATTTTCTTCGGATGTTTCAGGTATTAGGGCGTTCCCACCCCACCGTCCAGATGTCTTACGGTAAGTATTCGCCGGGGAAGGGGATTTTACGTGCTCAAGAGTTCGATAGTAAAATTATCCCTACGTTGTCAACGGCTATGTCAGGCATATCGGTATATATCCAAATTGTGCATGGGGGTGTGTATGTAAACTGTGTTCGCTCGTCCTAATGGGGGGATGCCACAGGGTTTGCATGGGATTTAAAAGAGGTATGAAAATGAGAAAACTTATTGTAGCATTACTGGTCGCTGCTCTCTGTATCGTGGCACCTGCTATTGCTTTAGATTGGGGCGATGAACTAGACACTGCGATGGTCTATATTGCAGGTAACCCATATCAGCACACAGGTAATT
>CAZBYH010000002.1:8340-27994 GCA_964496155.1 uncultured Methanoculleus sp. | reverse complement strand
CCACCAATCTTTCCGACACCCATTACCGAGAGGCTGGTCATGGATCAGGTATGGGTATGCTAATAATAAATAACTACAATCTCTTACCAGATGGTCACGTTAATTCCGGGAGAGATAACAGTCGGGGGAGTCAGACTGCATAATCACTGCATCCTTGCAGCAGGGGTGCTGGGAACAACCGGTGCATCCCTCGCACGGATGCTCAAAGCAGGTGCCGGGGGCGTGGTTACGAAGTCAATCGGACCTAAACCAAAAGAAGGGCATAAAGGCCCCTGTGTTGCTGTGTATGACGGCGCTGTGATGAACGCAATGGGCCTCCCCAACCCGTCCCGTGATTTTGTCAGAGAACTCGACGGACTCGCGAAAGCCCCGGTGATTGCGTCCATATTCGGTGGGACACCCGAGGAATTTGAGGAGGTTGCAGACTGGTTTGCGGGTAGGGTACAGGCGCTTGAACTCAACCTGTCCTGTCCGCACGCTGAAGGATATGGCGCAGCAGTGGGGGCAGACCCGGATAGGGTTGAGCAATGTACACGCATGGCCAAACGTGCCGGACTTCCGGTATGGGTGAAACTCACCCCGAATGTTACTGACATCACCGAGATTGGTCTTGCAGCAGAGCGCGGCGGAGCAGATGCCATAGTGGCAGTGAATACGGTGAAGGCGATGCGGATATCAACTGATTTCAGGCGTCCGGTGCTGGGAAATGGCATGGGTGGACTCTCCGGCCCGGCCATCTTTCCGGTGGCTGTGCGATGCGTATGGGAACTGTATGAAGCATGCGAAATACCCATCATCGGGTGCGGCGGTGTGTCATCAGCTGATAATGTGCTGGAGATGATGATGGCTGGTGCGTCAGCGGTTGAGATCGGCAGTGCGGTGCTGGACGACGTAAAGATATTCCGGCATATTACTGAGAACCTCTACCGAAGGGACGGCGGCGAATGTCCGGAAGATATTGTGGGGTGCGCCCATGCATGAAATTCCATCCGTTCCTGTGGTAATCACCGACATCATTGAAGAGTCCCCTTCCATACGGACATTTGTCTTTTCCCGGAGATTCCCGGCAGAACCCGGCCATTTCTGTATGGTATGGATACCCGGCACAGATGAGATACCCATGGCATTCTCTGCTCAGAATGCCATCACCGTGCAGAAGGTCGGGGAAGCCACCGAAGCGCTCTTTGCACTCAGTCGTGGAGATGAGATTGGTATTAAAGGACCACTGGGGAATGGGTTTACCCCCACGGGGAAAACACTCGCCGTTGCAGGTGGTGTCGGGGCAGCACCCCTGCGTCTTCTTGCCACACTCGGCATGGCAGATGACTTTATTCTCGGTGCCCGCACTGAAGATGAACTGCTCTTCTCCGAGGAGCTCAAAGACTGCACCAACCTCAAGTGCGCAACAGACGATGGCACATACGGACACCATGGGTTTGTAACTGACCTTTTGCGTGCAGCGGATCCGGCATCCTATGGCACCATCTGCGTATGCGGGCCTGAAGTGATGATGAAAGCAGTCCTCGCCATCCTCATTGACGCAGGGTGCACGGAGAAGGGGCAGTTCAGCCTCCATCGCTATATGAAATGCGGCGTTGGAATCTGCGGTTCATGCTGCATTGATCCCTCGGGTCTGCGGGTCTGCCGGGACGGCCCGGTGTTTACCGGAGATAGTATCATAAATAGTGAATTTGGGTCATATGCACGGGATGCATCAGGGCGGAGGAAGCCCATCTGACCTATTTTATCCACAACCATCCCCAACATTTTTATTCTCCACCTGCCTTTCTGGATTATCATGGAAGATGAAGCCTACCTCAGGGCAAAGGCATATGTGCAGGACATCCGGGGATTTTACATCCACTTCAGCGCCTATATTCTTGTCAATATCCTTTTGTTCACCATGAATGCAGTGACCTCTTGGGGAACCTGGTGGTTTTACACGGTAACGTTCTTCTGGGGGATTGGTATTGTGATACATGCAGCATTCGTCTGGGGAGAAAATCACTTCCTTGGAAAAGAATGGGAAGATAAAAAAATACAGCAGGTTCTTGAAAAAGAAAAGAAGTGACCAATTTTTTTTTAGTTTTTTACCGGTGATATTGTCTGCCGGCATTGATCATAGCGGCACGATACACCTGCTCTACAAGAATCAGTCGCGCCATCTGGTGCGGAAAGGTCATGGGCCCAAAGGAAAGCAGCAGATCAGCCCGCGATCGCACCTCCGGGCCAATGCCCAGACTCCCGCCTATGACAACAGTAATTCTGCTGTTTCCTTCAAGTATTGCATTATTCAGGTACCGGGCAAATGCTTCCGAGGTCATCTGCTTTCCCCCAACATCCAGCACAATGCACCGGTCCTGTGGACGGATATTGGAGAGAATGCGAGCCCCCTCTTTTGTAAGGATCTGTGCCTGTTCAGCAGAACCCGCATTGTCCGGGAGACGTTCATCAGCCACTTCGGTTACCGTAAATTCTGCCATCCCGGTCAGCCTCCGGGCGTACTCTGCAACCCCGTCCCGGTAAAACGGCTCTTTTGCTTTTCCCACAGCAATGACCTGCATCCGAACCACGATTTTTAGCCCTCAGGAAAAACCATGCGCAGGCGGGCGAGATCGTCAGCATTGTTGATATTGGTGAATGTCAAAAGGTTTGGATCAAACGGGCGGAGGAGATCACAGTCTACATAATGAGTCGTAAGCCCCTCCATGAGATCCCGCATCGACCGCGCTTCGCCGCCTTTAAACCGCTCAATCAATGCCTGCCGCCGGTATATCGCATGAAGGGGTTCTGTCATCCCGTTATCCCAGCGGGGAATGACAGCATCATATCCCCCGGCGGCATCGAAAAGATACTCAACCACGTTTCCATTGACACAGGGCATATCACAGGCCACCGCAAAGATGAGATCTCCCTTTGCCTCAGTGACACCCGCATGAATACCCCCGACAGGACCGAGACCGGGATACTGATCCGCTACTACCCTGACATTGTCAATCCCGGAGAAACGCCGGCATTGAGTATTATCACGGCCCACAATGATAATTTCATCTACGATTCCGTTCAGTGTGACAACCAGTCGGGAAATAAAGGTTTCACCACAATGACTAAAGAAATATTTTTCCTGCCCCCCGGCCCGGATGGCTTTACCCCCTGCAAGAATGATACCTGAACGCATGAAATAATCACAAATCTCCCAATGTTTCCCGGAACCGGATGAGCCGGGTGATACATTCATTTACCGGGGTGGGAATGCCATGTGATGTTCCTTTTGCAACCAGCGCCCCATTTATAAAGGCAATCTCAGTGCGTTTTCCGGCAGACAGTGCCTGGTACATGGAAGAACGATGGTCGGCGGTAGCAGGAATCTGCACGTCGTGCAGGTAATCCAGATACTCAGCCGCCCCGGAATGCTCCAGTGTGATACCTTCCGCATGTGCGACCGTATAGGCCTCCTGCACAATGTCTGTTATCATTTCCCAGGCATACGGATTTTTGAGGGCGCCATAGGGCACCTTCATCACGGCACCAAGCGGGTTTAATGCAGCATTGTAGATAGTCTTCCCCCAGACCGCAGATCGTATCGAATGGGTCGCCATTGCACCAATTCCCGCCTGTTCAAAGAGTTTGGCAAGGGTCGTAACACGGTCGTCACATCCGTCCGGGAAGAGGCCAAACTGCGCATCCCCTCCAATAACCGAGACATTAATATCAGCATCTCCCCGCCATTCAAATCCCGTGATGATCATACCGCCGATTACGTTGCCCGTATATTCACGGATTATCTCCTCATTTCCTATCCCATTCTGAATGGATACCACCGCGGCATCCCCGAATCTGTCTTTAAACTGCTCACAGACCTCCCGGGTCTGCGTCGCCTTGGAGGTAATAAGAATATAATCAAATTCATTATCCGGAAGGTCTGTGGTGCAGGGAAAAAAATAGGTCCCGTCACCCCAGAGGCCGGTAAGACGCAGTCCAAGACGTGTAACGGCGTCGGCATGCCGTAGTCGTGAGACCGCGTGGACGTCTGAAAGTGTTGAAAGGCGGGCAGCAATGGAAAGCCCGACCGCACCTGCGCCAAGTAGTGCTATCTTCATGATCTTCCGATACGTAACAGGTATGCCCTCAGTACATTTAAATGGACATTATTTCAGCTTGGATGAGATCAGGGCACAGATTGATCTCCGTGGACACCCCTGATTTGAAAAAAAGAACTTCAAAATTCTTAAAATTCTTTTCCGAAGACAAAAAACAGGCCATACGGAACACCTTTCCATAGAGGCGGTAGGGCGGTTGCACTACCCATCTTCACCATGAGAGAATAATCCATATCCGGGATGCTACTCAGATCAGGACTTTAGAATTGACATTCAACATCCGGTCAATCCTTCTGTTCCATCGCAAGAAGGGCATATTTGATTGAAACGTCAGGCGTAAACCCACCAGGTCCGTTCTTTGCCACAACACGGTGACAGGGAAAACCAAAGGAGTGGGATTTCGTCGCATTGCCATACCGATGGCCCGCGGAAAGGTTCCGCACTCCAATGCAATCTGTCCATAGGTCGCCGTCTGTCCATACGGAATCCGACAGACCGCACGATACACCGCAGCATAGGGGGCCGTATCCTTTGTTGCAACAGATGATAGGGAGAGCGTCTCACGCAGGGTTCCGGCACAGTATGCCCGGAGGGCAGGGGGCACCGGGCCTTCCTCACCGCTCTTTGAAAATGATACCCGATGGACACAGTCATCTGACCAGTCCACATGCACCCACCAGAGATCAAACCGGCAGGCACCGGATATCAGCGCCATGATTTGGTTTCCTCAACAAACGAGGCGAGAGTGCATGGGATCATCTCTTCCTGAATCCAGGGAGGAAGACCACTATGGACTTCACCCTCAAGAAACCGGCTTTCCCCGATAACAAGAACACCACAGTCTTCCGGGGTGCGCAGCACGCGGCCAAGGGCTTGCAGGACACGGTTTATGGCGGGCATAGTGTAGGATATGAACTCCCCTTCCCGCCCGAATTTATTTTTGAAATACTCGTTTGTCATCCGCCGCACTTCGGTAAACGGTGCAAGTGGCAAACCAAATACCAAAGCACCGGAGAGCATTTCCCCCCGGTAATCGAGCCCTTCACTCCATTTTCCACCGCAGACACCAAAGATCATACCAAACTCCCCACGGGACGGGAGGGACATAAACTCCCGGAGGTCGCTCGCCGCATCCGCGGGTAACGATGATTCAATAAAGACCTTCTTTCGGTTCAGTCGTGTTGGGAGCCCCGCGGTGAATCGCGCCAATAGTTCATATGATGGAAAGTAAACTGCCAGACTTCCGGGCAAAGCCGCAAAACTGCGAATATACCCTTCAATACGCTCCGTGTTTCCGGCATCCTTCCGCATCCGGAAGATGGAGGTAACATCCTGTGCACAAAAGAGTTCACGGTTCTCAGGGGGGAACGCATTCGGAAGGCTGAGCGTCTTAACCGGAAGGTCTTCAAAGTAGAGGCGCCGGTACCGGTCCACCGGAGAAAGCGTGCCACTGATAAAGATAGCGCAGGCATGATAAGACGCGATGTCCTTCATGGTCGCTGACGGGTCGATATTACGGACCTGAAGAGAGATCTCTCCACTCATCTTTCGGTAGAGAGTGAGAAAGGCAGGGTCATCCAGGGCCCGCATAATCCGGTAAAAAAAGGCTGTCAGCCGCTCCACAGCACTCTCTTTAAAGTCACCCGACTGTTTCTGCGCCTCGCGGTAGGCTTCATCTGCCTTGAGAAGATCGTCAACGATCTCATCTATGCGCTGATAGAGACTTCCGGAAAGCACAAAACGGACAAAGGTTGCGGGGTCAAACCAGTCTTCTTCCTTGAATGACCGTTGCAGGGAGTCCATAAACTGCCCGACACGGGGCAGCATATTGAGAAGGGCATCGGCTCCTGAGACACGCCCCCGCATTCTTCCGAGTTCTATCATTCCCTGATCAAGGGAAGCCCGGACGAGCGTGACAGACTGGATGCTTTCAACAGTATCTCCGCAATTATGCGCCTCATCAACCAGGAGCAGGGCATTCTCTGCTTCAATGCCCAGCGACTGATAGAGTTGGTCGCGGATCTCTGTGTTAAAGAGATGGTGGAAATTGAGCACAATTACATCTGCATCCCGCGCAGCCTGCACCATCACCTCATAGGGACAGAGACCTTTTGAAAATTCATGAAGCCGATCCGGCGAAACCGGTGTCCGTGTCACCTGATCAGCACGGGTCCTGAGGGTGTTTGAGGGCAGCATCCGCAGACCGTCTGCCCCCTCAACAAAGACCCTGCTTCGGATGAAATAGGGGCACAGAAGGGGGTGTTCCGTATCCTGTTTTTTGATCTGGTCTTCAATAAATTTATCATTGGCCGGTACAAGCGCGCCTTTCCGCGCACGTTCACGCATCAGAGAAGAAGAGAATGCCTTGAGCCCCTCACAGATACGATAGGTATCCCCTACCCCTCCCATCGGGCACATCTGACGCTTACCGACAAGATAGGAGTAGCGCAGGCCGGGTTTTTTTTTGCGTACGAGTTCGAGTTCACGCACAAAGGTATTGAGCTGACTGACCGTCCGAACTGCGACAATGACTTTTCTCCCGTTCGCCTCTTCAAGGAGGGCTGAAACGACACTTGATTTACCGCAACCTGTCGGAGCATCGATCATCCCGATGCCGCCATCCCGTGCACATGCGGCCGCCATATCCAGCATATCCTTCTGATAGGGACGGTATGAACCGTACGGAAAATAGTCACCTCTGACGCCCATTAACTCCCATATTTGTCTGTGGAGCATCATCTACTCTTGGGTATGGACCGACCGGGATGATGGTACAGAAAGAAATTTTATCCGGGAGGCAACTGATAGGGTAGGTATGGAATCATCTCGCCGTTTCGTTCGGTCTGTTGATAACCGGATGCTGGGAGGCGTGTGTGGAGGCATTGGCAGCTATCTGCGCATCAGTCCCACGCTGGTAAGGATTCTCTGGGTGGTGCTCACAGTACTCTCACTCACGTTTTTTTGGGTCATGATCCTCCTCTACATCGTTCTCTGGGCCCTGATACCGGAAGAGAGCGACCCGATGATCATTGATGCAGACTATCGCATCAGAGAATAAGAACAGACCACCCCCTCAATGAGCAGGCAATCAGGAGTAAGGTGTAGGTACTCACCTGGCAAGAGAGCACCTGAAGTCTATCTTTCATCCCCGTTTTTCTCCAAACCATTTTTGCACATCCAACCGCACGTATACACTACTATGGCAATCCACCCCATCGACTTCCGGTACGGCACTCCAGAGATGCGAGCTGTCTGGGATGAGGAAAACCGGTTTCGCTGTGTTGTCGCAGCTGAAGTCGGCCTTGCGGTCGCAGAGGCAAAAGCAGGAGTTATTCCACAGGCCGCTGCTGATGAAATCGAGGCACATGCACCAGAAGCTTCCCTTGCACGCGCAAAGGAGATAGAAGAAGAGATAAACCACGATATGATGGCCATCGTAAAGGCCCTCTCTGAAGTCTGCGGAGGGTCTGCACGATGGGTTCACTACGGAGCTACATCAAATGATATTCTCGACACTGCAACCGGCATGCAGGTAAAAGAGAGCCTGGCCATCATCGAACAAAAACTCAGAACCCTGCTCGGTGTCCTCCTAAAGCGCAGCACAGAAACCAAATATCTGGTATGCGCCGGGCGCACCCACGGCCAGATAGGCGTACCCACCACCTATGGTCTGCGGTTTGCCATCTGGGCCTCAGAAGTATCCCGCCATATTGAGCGCCTGGAACAGCTTCGTCCCCGTGCAGCGGTCGGCCAGATGACCGGCGCGGTAGGGACACAGGCATCGCTCGGAGAGGCCGGCACCGCAGTTATGGCCCATATGATGGAATATCTGGGGCTGACTCCGGTGGATGTCTCTAATCAGGTCATCCAGCGCGACCGGTTTGCGGAGTATATCATGTTCCTTGCAAATGTTGCCACCACACTTGACAAAATTGCCCTTGAAGTGCGGATGATGCAGCGCTCTGAGATCGGTGAGCTGGAAGAGTCTTTTGGGAAAAACCAGGTAGGTTCTTCCACCATGCCACACAAGCGCAACCCGATTAAGTCTGAACAGGTGTCAGGCCTCGCCCGTATCGTCCGGGCCATGGTTGAGCCTGCCCTCGCAAACAATGTCCTCTGGGATGAACGAGACCTCACCAACTCGTCCTGTGAACGAATTACCTTCCCAGAGACAAGCATCCTCTGTGATCACATCCTTACGGTGATGACAACGGTGCTCACCGGCCTGCGAATCCGCGAAGACAATATCCGAAAGAATCTTGACCTGCTCCACGGAGTGAATATGGCAGAATCCGTGATGATCGAACTGACGAAGCGCGGAATGGATCGGCAGGACGCCCATGAGCGGGTGCGGGTTGCATGCATGATAGCCCTGGATGAAAAACGCCCGGTTGCAGAGATATTCTCAGAGGATGAGACCGTTGCCGCCCATCTCACCTATGACGAGATAATAACACTCCTGAATCCGGACAATTACATCGGAACCGCTGTCGCGCAGGTTGAAGCCCTCGCCAAAAAGCTGGGCCCGCTTTCCACATAAGGAACATTATTTTTCCAAAAAACCTATTCTATTTAAAGAAAGTGTCTGAAAATTAAATCAGATTTGTTTTCCGGGACAAATCTTTACTCAGGCCTCATATCCCCGAATACACCGAATGGTCACATTACGGCTGCAATCTACAAGGAGAGTAAAAATACGACATTTCCCGTTATCTGGATATACTGGGCACTAAGCCTCACTATTGTTACGTATGCCGCTGCATGGATGCTGAACAATAAACGCGAATACGGGTATGCCGCACTCGTTGCCATCTATGCAGTGTATCTCGCCGCATCCCAGATTCTCGCCGCACGGGTGGTGGAGTTTGATATCGGAATTTACGTTTTCCTCGCACCAGCGTCAGTGTTTATCTACCCATTCATCTCCCAGGCAATTGACATGATCAACGAAGTATATGGGTTAAAACGGGCCCAGATTGCCATTTTCATTGCATTTGTGACACAGGTGCTTCTGGTCATCTTCTTTGTCATGACCAATTCCCTCACGCCGGCTCCCTTTTTCGCCTATGAAGAGGCATGGCAGGAGATCTTCACCTTCGGCATACGCCTCACCATTGCGTCATGGATAGCATTTCTTATTACCCAGACAATTGATACACGCATATTCGCCGGTCTGAAGAAGCGCTATGAAAAGAGAATCATCCTGCGATCGGTCTCCAGTGATGCCGTTGGCCTGACCCTTGACTCCATCATCTTTGTCACCATTGCCTTTGCCGGGGTGGCTCCGCTTTTGCCGCTCATCATTGGCCAGATTGTAGCTAAAAATATTATCGGGTTTCTGGACACGCCATGGTTTGTCTGGTACAAAAAGATGCTCGAACAGAGCCCGTCACCCCCAGGCGGGCAGGCGGAATAAAAAAGGCAGCCTCACCATTTGTCTGAGGAAATTACCAGATAGTGCCGGCATGAACAGGTGAACATCTCACCCCGTGATGCGGAGGGGTCTTCCCGCATTAGATTCCCCTACTGGCCAATTTCACATCCTTTTTCTACTCAGTGAAGATAGTGTACGTGAAGAACCTGACACATAGCGGAATGGAACAGAGATGGCAGCAGAGATTACCCTGAGAGGCTGGATAGAAACAGACGGCAGGGTATGTACCACGGATGATATTGCCTGCCGCCTCTCTGAAGAAACAGCGTGGCTCACCTCATGCGGAGGGGAGTTCGTTCTTTCCTGGGAGGATGGCTGCGCCCGTGATCAGATGGGTATTGTCCCGGGGCCATGCGATGCGGGAGTGGTGATGGAAAAGGGAGTGGTAACCGGTCACGTCAGACCTAATCCTCCTCATATGCCACTTGCAGAGGCTATTGAAACTGCGGTGCGGCTCAGAAATTCAGAGGGGGTTGTGGCATTCTCCGGTGGTGTGGATTCCGCTATTATTGCCGCCATTGCAGGACGTCCCTGTGTTACCGTGGGGATTGCCGGTTCACATGATATTTCCCATGCAACCAAAGTGGCACGAAAGATCGGCCTTGATACCACCTGCGTTACGGTATCCCCGGATGACGTCGAAGACGCTCTGAGAGCAGTGATGCAGGTTATTCCCCGGGTTACCCCGGTCGATGCATCAATCGCAGCAACGCTGTATTTCGTTTCACAATGGGCAGAGGAGAATGGATATTCCCGCATTCTGACCGGACATGGGGCAGACGAACTCTTTGGAGGATATGCCCGGTATCTCCATACAGATGACCTTGAAGGTCTCTTTCGGGATGACTTTGCCGGCCTTACACTCCAGAGTGCACGCGACCAGGCAGTGGCGAATCTTTTTCATTGCCTGATCTCCTACCCGTTTCTTGATGTACGGGTGGTGCGCGCTGCTGAGGCAATCCCTGCCCATACCAAAGTGTGCGGAGGGGTTAGGAAATTACCCCTCAAAAAGGTCGCATGCGGCTATATGCCACAGGAAATCGCATGGTATGAGAAGAAGGCAATGCAGTATGGAAGCGGCATCTGGAAGATCATCCAGCAGGCCGCACGTAAAAACGGTTATAAAAACTCAGTACAAGGGTACATGAATCAACTTTGAAGGGCGCGATACGTATGGTATTAGAAAACGATGTAGAAGGAATTGCAAAACTTGCAGATATCCATATACAAAAAGAGGAACTGGCAGAATTTACTGCTCAGTTCAATAAAATACTTGAATATTTTGATATCCTGGATACCGTCAGTGAAGGTGAAGAAGGCAAGGCAGACCTGGTAAATGTGCTGCGTGAGGATGAGGTTACCCCTTCCCTCACACAGAAAGCAGCATGTGCCAACGCCCATGAAACAGAAGACGGGCATATCAGGGCGCCGCGGGTGATGTAACAATGGCAAAAGAGTTCTTCTTTGATAAACCAGACCAAACGAATGCATTCATTACCCGGCTGGACGTGGCTATGTACGAGGAGACCGGCGGCCCGCTTGAAGGAAAAGGGATTGCGGTTAAAGATAATATCTCAACCGCAGGTATCCCTACCACCTGTGCATCCCGCATCCTTGCCGGATATGTCCCCCCGTTTGACGCACATGTTATAACACGCCTCAGGGAGGCAGGCGCTGCTATCGTAGGCAAGACCAATATGGACGAATTCGGGATGGGGACAACCACCGAGCACAGCGCATACGGCCCGACTAAAAACCCCCTCGATGCATCACGTGTTCCCGGTGGTTCATCCGGCGGGAGTGCCGCAGCAATCGGTGCCGGTATGGTTGACATGGCACTGGGGAGCGACACCGGAGGTTCAATTCGCTGCCCGGCGGCATTCTGTGGCGTTGTTGGTCTCAAACCAACCTTTGGCCGCGTTTCACGTTACGGTCTCATTGCCTACTCAAACTCCATGGAGCAGATCGGCCCTCTGGCCAGAACTGTGACAGATGTCAATACCCTGATGTCTGCCATCGCAGGTCCTGACCCCCGTGACTCTACCGCCTATGACCGTCCCTATACCCACACGCCATCCAACGATATTGCCGGCATGAAAATCGCTATCCCGGACGAATTTTTTGGCGAGGGTGTTGCCCCTGCCGTAGCAGAGAGGGTGCGCACTGCCATCGAAAAACTGGAAGATGCCGGTGCTGAGACCATGCCCTGCTCCATACCCTCCATGGCATACGCCCTTGCCGCATACTACGTGACCAGTGTGTGTGAGGCGTCCACAAATCTATCCCGCTTCGATGGTGTGCGCTTTGGCCCTCCTGTTGAGACAAAGCGCTCCTGGCATGATGAATTCCGTGACTACCGGGGTACGTTCTTTGGAAAGGAGGTGCAGCGCCGTATCCTCTTAGGAACATTTGCCCTGTCTGCCGGATACTATGGGAAATACTATGCAAAGGCACAGGTGGCACGCGAGAATGTCCGGAAAGACTTCCTCAGAATATTCCGCGATGCAGACATCATCGCAGGCCCGACCATGCCGCAGATTGCCTTTAAACTCGGGGAGAAGAGTGATCCCATCTCCATGTATCTCGCAGACATCCTGACCGCACCTGCAAACCTCGCAGGTGTACCTGCCATATCAGTGCCCTGCGGAACCGTTGATAAGATGCCAGTCGGCCTGCAGTTGATCGGCCGCCACTTTGAGGATGAACGTGTAGTGGATGCTGCGTTTGCCTACGAGGCGGGGGTGCGCTGAAATGACTGACAAAACCGTCATCATTGGTCTTGAGATTCACTGTCAGCTCAACACCAAGACAAAGCTCTTCTGTGGCTGTTCTACCGATTTCCAGGGAGATGAACCAAACACTCACGTATGTCCAATCTGCCTGGGGCTCCCCGGTTCAATGCCGCGCCTGAACAAACAGGCAGTGCTGCATGCCCTGAAGGTCGCAAAGGCCCTGAACCTGACGGTCCCGGAAGTCTCAGAGTTTTCCCGTAAGAATTACTTCTACCCGGATCTCGCAAAAGGCTACCAGATCTCTCAGCATGACAAACCAATCGCTGAGAAGGGCATCATGGAAGTGGATGACGACGAGGGGCATCCCAAAAAAATCCGCATCACCCGGATTCATCTTGAAGAGGATCCCGGACGGCTGATTCACAAGACCTCACGGGACCGGGCAGGCTACTCACTTGTTGACTACAACCGGAGTTCTGTACCCCTGATTGAAATTGTTACCGAACCCGACCTCCGATCCCCGAAAGAAGCACGCCGTTTCCTGAACAAACTCCGCTCAACACTGGAATATCTTGAGGTCTTTGACGGGGAACGGGAAGGATCCATCCGTGTGGACGCAAATATATCCATAAAAGGCCATAACCGCGTGGAATGCAAGAACATCTCTTCGTATAAAGGAGTGGAGAAAGCGCTCAACTTTGAGATCACCCGCCAAAGGAACCTCATCCGAAAGGGACAGTACATTGAACAGGAGACACGCCATTTCCTGGAAGGACGGGGCATCACCACGTCTTCACGCAGCAAAGAGGACGCAAACGACTACCGCTACTTCCCGGAACCGGATCTTCCCCCTCTGAGAGTCTCAGGATGGATGGATGACATCGTGCTGCCTGAGCTTCCGGATGCACGCCGTGAACGGTTCATGACGCAGTACGGCATATCCGAGAACCATGCCCGTACCCTGACGGGGGATCTAAAGGTTGCCAATTTCTATGAGTCCATCGCGGATGCAGGCCCGGCCATTGCAGCCGTATGGGTGGCAGATATTCTCCTTGGAGAGATAAACTACCGCTCGATGCGCATCGATGACGTGCCCGCGATGAACATCGCAGACCTCATCGTGATCATCCGTGATGATGTGATAACTGACAAATCCGGTGTCGAAGTGCTCAGAACGATGCTTGATGATTGCATGGGAGAACACCCTGAAGCCTGTGAGATGCCTGCTGACATTGTAACTCGTCTGGGGCTCACCAAAGCTGCGGGAGATGACTTTACGGATGTTATCCGTGAGGTCATTGCCGCAAACCCAAATGCCGTTTTAGATTACCGGGCCGGGAAGAAAGGAGCAATGAATTTCCTCGTCGGGCAGGTCATGAAAACGACACGCGGACGGGCCGACCCTAAAGAGCTTAACATTGCAATGGATGCCGCTCTGAAAGAGGCGGAGGACTGAACACCGATGCATCTTATCATTGCGGAAAAAAATATAGCAGCCCGGCGTATCGCAGAAATTCTTGCCGCTTCAGCGAATTCAGGTAAAGGAGCTAAGGTTCAGACCGGAAAAGAGACGGGAGTCAACACCTACCGGTTTGATGACACCATTGCCCTGGGACTGAGGGGTCATGTGGTGGAGATTGATTTTGAGCCGGGATACAGTAACTGGCGTTCCGAAGTGAATACTCCACGGACGCTTATTGACGCAGAAATCATCAAAAAACCGACCGAGAAGAAGATCGTCTCCCTGATAAAAAAACTCTCCAAAAAGGCAACGCGTGTCACTATCGCCACTGACTATGACCGGGAAGGAGAGCTCATCGGAAAAGAGGCCTATGAGATTGTACGGGCCGCAAATGCAGACGTGCCCGTGAAGAGATCGCGATTTTCTGCGATCACCCCTCAGGAAATAACGGCTGCCTTTGCAGAACTTGCGGAGATTGATTTTGATCTCGCAGCGGCAGGTGAAGCTCGCCAGATCATTGATCTCATCTGGGGGGCGTCCCTCACCCGGTTCATATCCATTGCCGCCAAGCGGGGCGGAAAAAGCATTCTTTCCGTCGGCAGGGTCCAGAGCCCGACCCTCGCGATGATCGTCGACCGGGAAAAAGAAATTGAGGCGTTTGTACCGGAACCCTACTGGATGCTCTCGGTGGACACGGAAAAGGACGGAACGCCGGTCATTGCACGCCACACCACCGACCGGTTTCAGGACAAAAGTGAGGCAGTGAAGGCAGAACAGAACACTGCTGCACCGCTCATTGTCACCGGTGCCAAAGAAGGAACACGAATCGACCGTGCACCGGCCCCCTTTGACACCACATCGTTTATTGTTGCAGCGGGCCGCCTGAGGTTTTCTGCATCAAACGCAATGCGTATCGCAGAAGAACTGTATATGAACGGATATGTCTCCTATCCCCGGACAGACAATACCGTATACCCAAAATCACTGGATCTCGATGAAATCTTACAGGAGCTTAGGAAGACCAGCTTCTCCCGTGCGGTTGAATGGACGCAGGCGCACCGCAGGGATGAACCAACCCGTGGCAAAAAATCAACCACTGATCACCCCCCGATTCATCCGGCAGGTGCAGCAAAAAAGGATGACCTTCCTGAGGACCACTGGAAGATTTATGAACTGATTGTCAGACGCTTTCTTGCGACACTCGCACCGGATGCACAGTGGACGACACTGAAATACCTCTTTGACGCAGGTACGGAGACCTATACTGCTACGGGGTCACTCCTTGCAGAGGCAGGCTATCGGGAGGTCTATCCCTATAGTGAGGCAAAAGAGACAATCCTTCCGGAGATGCAGGTGGGAGAACATCTCCCGATTCTTGCAATTAACAATGAAGAGAAATTTACCACACCTCCTCCCCGGTATTCCCAGTCAAAACTGATTCAGCGGATGGAAGAACTTGGCCTCGGGACAAAGTCCACCCGGCACGAAGTTATAGGCAAACTGGTTTCACGCCGGTATGTGGAGGGGACACCGGTCCGCCCCACCCTTGTCGGGAGGGGTGTAGTAGAGGCGATGGAGAACCATGGCGTGCCCATCACCAACCCGGAGATGACGAGCACCATTGAACAGCACATGGAGGATATAAAGGAGGCAAAGCTCACCCGTGATGAGGTTATCTCAGAATCACAGATAATGTTGCGCCGCGTCTTTGATGTCCTCGAAGCAAACGAGGACCAAATCGGCCGGGAGATTATGGACAGAAACGATGAAGAGAGAATCATCGGGAAGTGTCCGGTCTGTGGTCATGACCTCATGATCCGGCAGACCAAAGGGATGTCACAGTTCATCGGATGCACCGGATACCCCAACTGTACCTTTAATATCGGCCTGCCCGGTGCAGTATGGGGCACTGCCATTCGTGAGGAGAAGGCTTGTGAAATACACGGTCTCAACTATGTCCGCCTCATCCGGAAAGGGGCACGCCCATGGGAGATCGGGTGCCCGCTCTGTAACCATATCAGCTCCAATCGCGAAGCGCTCATGATGATGCCCTCTGCAGACGAAGAGATGGTTGCACGCCTGCATGCGGCTCATATCTACACCGTGTATGAAGTGGCAAATATGGAGCCGGAACGGCTCACGGAAGTTCTCACGACCGATACCGCAACCGTTGTCTGTCTGCGCGAAGAGGCAGAGAATGTCCTTGACCTTCTCCGGAAACGCTCAGAATTAAAGAAGTTCGTCCGCAAACATGTGGTGCCCCGTCGCGGCCGTTCACCTGCAAAGGTGGCTGTCGCCCTTGTAGAAGCAGGTGTCAGTGATTTGGGTGGTCTCGCTGTGATGACACCTGACGCACTCACCCAGATGCACCTCTCTGAGGCAGAGGCAGAAAACCTGCTGTATGAAGCACAGGCGGTTTACAACCGCGCCATACTCCGCGAATACGGGGTACCTGCGGTGAGTCTCAAGAAATACTTTGAGGCGGGTATCACCACACCAGCCTCCTTCTGTGCCCTGCCCCCGGTATACCTCAGCACCATTACCGGTATTAAACCGGAGACGGTCTGGAAGCATGCCTCCGGAGTATGCAACGGGATGGGCGTTACCCCTCCGGACAAAGTGACGGCAACGATGGTCGAGAAAGGCCGCACAGACCTTCTGGAAATCCCCGGTCTGGGTGAAGCGATGCTTGAAAAACTCTACCGGGCAGGGATTATCAACCCGGCAGGGCTAAAGACCGCAGATGCCAGATACCTGGGAAAAATAACCGGAATACCGACAGAGAAGATTCGTGCATTTCAGAATGCCTGCAAATAAAAAGAGAATGGATACCGATGGATGACAGCTGGAGAGACTGGGTTCATATCACCAAACTGGACCCGGACAAAGTAATCAACAACGATGCCGTCGCAGAGATTGCGACAAGTGGAACAGACGCCCTGATGCTCTCAGGGACACTGAATGTAACCCGGGAAAATTTGCAGGAACTGTTGGCACAGGTACGGGAATATGACATTCCCATCGTTGTTGAACCTGCCGGGCCTGAAGCAGTTCTCATGAATGACGTGGACGGTCTTTTTGTACCCAGCGTACTCAACACATCAGATACGCGCTGGGTGGTCGGGAAACACCAGTGGTGGGTAAAGCATACCCGCGTAGACTGGTCAAGAGTGGTGCCTGAAGCCTACATCGTCCTAAATCCGGCGTCATCTGTCGGGAAAGTAACGGGTGCCATGTGTGACATCTCCGCAGCAGATGTTGCCGCGTATGCCGAAGTGGCAGACCAATACTTCTCATTTCCTGTGGTATATATCGAATATTCAGGGACGTATGGCGACCCGGCAGTGGTAGCCGCAGCAGCGAAGGCCGTATCTGACGCTCGTCTCTTCTACGGCGGCGGCATCAATACTGCAGAGAGGGCTGCTGAGATGGGGAAGTATGCTGACACCATTGTCGTCGGTAATGCCGTTTATGACGACGGTGTATCGGCGCTTAAGGCAACCGTGAAGGCAGTCAACTGAAAAGAAAGAAAGAGAGATAACAAAAAAGCATGCCAGAGGTCGAAATAGTTCTTGTTGAACCCCTCTACGAAGGGAATATCGGATTTACCGCACGGGTGATGAAGAACTTCGGATTCACCCGGCTTGTTCTCATCAACCCGCCAAAGATGGGTATTGAGACAATTGCCCGCGCTTCCCATGCAAAAGACGTGCTGGAATCGGCAGTCATCGCGGAATCGCTCGATGACGTGATCAAAGATTCCAACATGCTTGTCGGGACGACCGGCGAAATCTCAATGACGATATCCCATGCCACGCGCATGCCCTATTACACCCCCGGCGAACTTCGGGACATTGTTGCGCCTGTTGACGGCAGAATATCCATTCTCTTTGGAAGAGAGAACTGGGGGCTCTCCAACGAAGAAATTCGCCGGTGCGATGTGATCTGCACCATTCCCTCATCACCGGTGTACCCGATTGTAAACATCTCTCATGCGGTCGGCATTGTGTGCTATGAGCTTGCGCACCTTCCACGGGGCGAGTACATCATTGCTTCACGGTGCGAGATGGATGCGCTGTACGACCATATCGATACATTTCTGGATCTCGTTGATTACCGTGAACATAAACAGCCAAATACGATGACAATGATGCGCCGAATCTTTGGGCGCACCCTCCTTACCGGACGGGAAGTGACCATCCTCCATGGGATCATGCGCCGTGCCGAATGGCACATTAATAAGGGTAAATCCCCGGAAAATGAAGATTTAGCCCTGGAAATTGAGTGAAATGGTTTCCGACCGGATATGACACTAACCACCGGTTCGTCTCGATACCATAAATACCGCTCACAACCCATTTTCTATCAGGTATTATGATTCTCGTTGACTGGCAGATACAGAACCGCATTGAGCGGGGATTTATAACGATCGATCCGTTTGATCCGAAGTTTATCCAGCCTAATTCAATTGACATCCGGCTGGGTGACCATTTTGTATGGTATGAAGATTCTGATGACGTTATCGACCCCTACGAACAGGATTCCGTTCTCTCCCACGTAAATGAGAAGCATGCAGAATACATCGATGTTCCCCCCGGCATGTTCCTTTTGGCAGAGACCTATGAGTGCATCTCACTCCCCGACGACATCGTGGCAACCATCGAGGGAAAATCAAGCATTGCGCGTCTGGGTATTGCCCTGCACCAGACCGGCGGATGGATAGATGCCGGATTTGCCGGGACAATAACGCTTGAAATATCAAATGCAAACCGCCGCCCGGTTCGCCTTTATGCAGGAATGGCAATCGGTCAGCTTGTTTTTTATGCAACCGAACGGGCAGAGAAGCCGTACAATTCAAAAGCGGATGCAAAATATCTCAACCAACGGCAGGCAACACTCTCCCGCTACCATGAAAATGTCCGGTGAACCGGGGGACGGGGGGGCCGGGAATCCATACCCTCATTACGGAACAGATTAAAATCATATTCGCGATTTATATACAGAGGAGTATCCATTATGCGGATTTTGCTGATTCATTCCGACCAGATATCATATGAGGCCCTGAAAAAGACACCGGTAGCAGAAGAGAACATTGTGCTGGCCGACGGACTTGAAGAGGCACTGACAGCATTCTGTGCTGTTGAAACGTTGGACGAAGAGAACATCCCGGGCGTTGCGGCAAAGACCGCAACGGAGATCCTTGAGACGGCTGAGAAACTCGGCACGAAAAACATCATGATCTATCCGTATGCCCACCTCTCCAATGACCTTTCATCGCCGAAAGCGGCCGTTTTGGCACTGACCAGAATCGAGGAGATCTGTTCTCAGGCAGAAGGTATGACCGTTAAACGTGCACCCTTTGGCTGGTACAAGGCATTCACGCTCTCCTGCAAGGGTCACCCCCTCTCAGAACTCTCCCGGACGATTACGCCGGAAGATGCAGAAGAGAAGGCAGAGAAGAAAAAAGTCACTCATACCTTTTTTGTTTTGACCCCTGAAGGCGTCCGGGAAGAACCCGCGAAGTATGCAGATGACACCCCATTTGGGAAACTGGTGGCAAAAGAGACCGGAACGGCTGCTGAAGTACCCGGCGACTCTATCCACTGTGAACTGATGCGGGCAAAAGAGCTCGTTGATTACGAGCCTCTCTCTGACGTCGGAAACCACCGCTGGATGCCCCGGGGAAAGATCATCCGCGACCTCTTAAGCGATTATGTCCTCGGACTGGTGCTCGATTATGGCGGCATGCCGGTGGAGACACCGGTCATGTATGACCTTGACAACCCGGCAATAAACGAACATGCGGGCAAGTTCGGGGAACGCCAGTACCGGTTCAAATCAGGCAACCGCAACATGATGCTCCGGTTTGCCGCCTGTTTCGGGATGTTTTCTATCATGCACGACATGCACATCTCGCCAAACACGC
>CAZBYH010000002.1:0-8240 GCA_964496155.1 uncultured Methanoculleus sp. | reverse complement strand
GCCTGTTTCGGGATGTTTTCTATCATGCACGACATGCACATCTCGCCAAACACGCTCCCGATGAAGATGTACGAACTCTCCACCTACTCCTTCCGCCACGAGCAGAAGGGTGAGTGCATCGGTCTGAAACGTCTGCGCGCATTTACGATGCCGGATATGCATACCCTCTGCCTTGATATGGAGCAGACGCTCTCTTGCTTTGAAGAGCAGATGATGATGGGCTGGCAGACCGGCCGAGATATTGAGACGCCACTTGCGGGTGTCTTCCGCTGCACAGAAGGGTTCTACGAAGAGCACGAAGAATGGGTCAAAAGCCTCGTGAAGAAATCCAGTGTGCCGATGCTCATTGAACTGCTCTCTGACCGTGTGCACTACTGGGTGGCAAAGGTTGATCTTGCAGCAATTGACGGACAGGGACGTCCCATAGAGAACCCAACTGTTCAGATTGATGTGGAATCCTCAGAACGCTTTGATATCAAATATTTCACCGACGAAGGGGAAGTCCACCCGCCTATCATCCACTGTTCACCAACCGGCTCGATTGAGCGGGTCATATGCGCTCTTCTGGAGAAGACCGCAACGCAGGATGTCCCGATGTTTCCGGTATGGCTATCTCCGACACAGGCACGTATCGTGCCGGTGGCCGAGCGCCATATTCCCTACGCCACCGAGGTGTGTGACATCCTGACAAAGGCAGGCATCCGCTGTGACATTGACGACCGCGAAGAGTCGGTTGGCAAGAAGGTCAGGGAGGCGGGTATGGACTGGGTGCCTTACGTAGCGATTGTCGGTGATGCCGAGGCTGAATCCGGAAAACTCACGGTGACCATAAGGAAGGATTCACAACCAAAGAAACCATACAAGGAAGAGATGACGGCGAAAGCACTTATAGAGAAAATTTCCGTAGTGACGGCAGGCAAGCCTACACGGAAAATTTACACACCAAAGAAGCTCTCGGTGAAACCGCGTTTCATCTGAAAGCACCTTTTTTTTTATCACTTTTTTAAGAGAGCTGTTTAGATGGACGCGTCTCGCTAATGGAATCTAAACTCTCTCGTGATAATCCTGCCCAAAAATGCCCGTAAAAATGTGGTTGAGTAATACCTGCACAGCCACGTGGGGAAACGGTTCATGTCCGGCGGACAGAGGCGCCGGTTCATATGAGTAAGAGAGAGAGAGAGAGAGCAGGCAGACAATCTGCACCACAGCAAGCAGCCCCTCACCCCCGCACATCACCAACCGCATCAAGCGTCAGCTGGTGATCACCGGTGACTCGCCCGTCATTCCATTCACAATCACGTTCGATAGAGAGGTACCGGCCGGCATACGGCCACATGACATCCAGATATGCATCACCGGAGCGGGCCAGAAGCACGATACGATTTGCGCATGTCCATGCATATTCCCGCAGCATCGCTGCGGTGCAAACTGCGCTCTCTTCATCATCCTCATACAGTTCCGGATCGTGCACGACCACTAAAAGCGGCGCGTTGCACATCCGGACACGGTTCGTAAGGTGTGGCGGACTACCGGAACAGATGACTGACGTGTCGGGATGCCTCTTTGCTACCTGCACAAAAACCCCGTCCCGCACCCGTCCACACGTAATAACCACTGCACCGCCGGATTCACACAGAAGCAGGGTGGTAAGTGTTTCGACAAGAACCGGACGGGGTGCCGCGACAATCGTAAGAAGACCCCGTTTGCAGTACTCTGCCGGTTGTATACTATTCTGCTGCATATACTCAGATATCCGGCACGGTGAGTATAAGTATATAAGCGGGGGGCGGGGTGAAAGTGTTTACTGAGTTACTCAGAGTCAGAATAATTCCGGCAGGCGCCAGAGGGAATCGTTAAGGAGAACGTCACTCCTTTGCCAACGGTTCCGGTCTCTTCAATGGTGATACCGGTAAGCCACAGTATTTTACGGATGAGGTAGAGTCCATATCCCGTGTTTGAACCAAACCCTTTCTCAAATATCAGCTCTTTTTTCCCGTCAGGTACCCCGACACCGTCATCCGCAAACATGAGCGTGATGCCACCATCGCTATCGGGCACCCAGGTGACCTCCATTGAAGAACCATCAACCCCATGCCTGAGACAGTTTTCCATGAGATTAAAGACAACTTTTTCGAAGAGATGATCGGCATAAATTTCCAGATCACCGGCATTGCAGGTGACGTCGAGTGCAGAAAGCTCCGTACACTGCGATACCTTTCTGACGACAGCACAGACATGCTCCCATCGGGGCGCCTCCATCCCAATCTCCTGGTAATCCCGTGAGAAGAGGATCTGCCGCTCGATTGTTTCAGCAATATCAAATAATCCCGATACATACTCTGCATCAACAGGCTCTTTCGCTGCAATGGTATCTGTGAGCAGCTCCTTGTAAAGCAGCATCGCAGTCACCTGGTTCAGGATGTCGTGCCGGGTGACAGAGGTGAGAAGAGCAAGTTTCAGGTTTATTTTCCGCAGGGCCTCTTCTGCCCTCACCTGCTCGGTGATATCAACCACTGCCCCACGTATGCCACAATATTTCCCATCACGCATAATGGTGCTGCTGTAGATTAGTGCAGGAAATGTAGTCCCGTCCGTGCGTTTGATGGTGAACTGCATACCCTGTTTCCGGCAATTGGATTCGATCTCAGCGGGGGAGTAATTCGCACGACTGACCTCTTCAGGGATGACACAATTACTGAAATGAATACCTGAATCCAGCATTTCAGGAGTCATTTTCATGCTGGAAAATGCCGTCCGGTTTGCAAATGTTGCCGTTCCCGCTACATCACATTCATAGAGCATAATGGGGATGAAGTCAGCGAGTTCCCTGAACTGCTGCTCGCTTTTTCGCAGCTGTTCAAGCATCTCTTTCTTTTTATCGGTGATGTCAACGGTAAAGAATGCGATCGCGTTCATCTCTCCGGTGCTGTCGATGACCGGGGTCAGGTGTATCTCAAATACATAGTTACGCATCGCTATTTCATTGATCACCGGCTTTTTCTCTTCAAGAACACGGGCAAAACCATCCATCATGCCCTTCACGGCAGCCGAATGCCACTCAGGTACCTCCGTGTCGGAGGTTCCGTCCCCGAAAAAGCCATGTATCCGGAAAAAGGCAGCGTTGCCAACAATAACAGATTGGTCTGTTCCAACCATTCCTGCAGGTTCAGGAATGCTGTCAATAAATGATTCCATGGCATTTTTTGAATTTTCCAGGCGTGTTTCTGCAAGAGTCCGTTCGCAAATTTCATCAACCAGTGACTGGTGGGAGATGCAGCCCCGGACTGACACCGCAAATTTTTTTATTACATTGCGTAATTGTGCCAGTTCTTCTGCACTGAATGCGTCATCTCTGTTCTGAACATAGATCTTCAGAACACCATAGTCTCCCAGAGGATACAGGGCATACACCCCTCCCAAAATCCTTTTTTCTGCGATAAGCGATGGAAATTCAGCATCATGGGAGGAGTGGGAGACGGCTCTTCCATTGGCAACCAAAGCGAAGAGAGGGTTATCCAGGGGAAGCGTCACCAGGTCTGCCATCACCAAAGGATATGCATAGACACATGTTGCTTCTCCTGCTCCCCATCCGTTTTTCAGTACATCATTTCTGAGCCATAGTGAGACAAATGAATAGTTCTTCCGGGCCAGAAGGAGAGTGCAGAATGCATCACAGTTTTCCTGCAGATCAAGGGAATTACCGATGGAAAAGGCCAGCTCATTTGTGATAGAAAGATTTTTTGAAACATCAGACACCTGTTTAGTGCTCATAAAACCGTCCTGCCACGCAGGTGAAATTCAGACATTCAAGCATCCCTGTACCCATTGAACTGATCTCCCCAAACGAAAGAATCCCTTCCACCTGAACTGCTGCTGATTTACCTGACAGTGCCTCTTCTACCGCCTCCAGTTCACATGAGTACCTGTCACCCATGATCCATTTGCGTGAGATACAATCAATCAGAAACAGAACCGCGGGCCCCTCCTGCATATCCTGCGTTACCGTTTCTGCAGAGAAAGCGGCTGCTTCCAGAAGAGACTCGTAGGAATACTTTGCAACACGGAAGGCCGCATTCTCCGGCACATCACCCCCACACACCAGTGACCCGTCAGGCGTAATCCCAAGGACCGCACGGCAGACAGATTCGGGAAAATCCGTATCGAACACCATCGGGTAGAATGAAATGCATTCTTCCAGGGTTTTATTGGGATGCTCCCTCTGACATTCCTCTGTTATTGCCGTGAAATATTCATCCCGTGGATTTTTCCAGTTTATTTCCTCCACAAGATTTTGATCTGTTGCCGTTAACACCATTGGAACTGAAATCGGAATGAAACCGTGCCGGGCGGCAACCGTGCATTCATCAGAGAGCACCGCAAAAACAGCTGCACTATCTGAGAACACCTCATTTGAAAAGAGAGAGGGTCGGGGGACGCCATCCTCATACCCCATGCCGGACCCAATGTAGGTCACCCAGTTCCCAAATAATCCATATATCTGCCGGAGAAAGCGTGATGAAGAATTTGGCCCGGCAAAATATATCATCACCGTATCATCCCCACCTGCAGAAGGCATCCCCAAATCCTGAATGATATCCCGTGGGATATCGTTCGTGACAAAATCAGGCACAACGAAAGGTCCTGCAGCGCATTGGTATCGGCGAATTAACGCACCGGAGTCTTTGAGGGTTGTTCCGGCAATGAGACCAGGGGAAATACCACCCATAAACCGGATCCCCTCCCCGGTAAGAACTCTTTGCACCTCTTCAATATCCGGAACATCCTTCTGTGCAAAGAAAAGCGTGAACAGATCGTTATGGCCCGTGCATAGGGACTTTGCAGCAGCGAGAATATCACTGACATCTGATGAACTGATATACATGTAATCCAGTATCCTCCCAATGAGATCTAACAAGTAACCATATGTTTAAATGATAATAAACGTTCACTTTTAAAAACACTCGTATTACCCGGCGTACATCTGATTAGTGTCGATAATAAAAAATCAGGCCCTTGATTCAGATATCATCTAAAATATCCGGAAACAAACAACAGAACAGAGGCAAAAAAGGGGAATAGAGTAAAAGATTATTCAGAGCGAACCGCAGTTCCGGTATATCTCATCCTGCACATCTTGCCCCAGTTTCCCTATGGCGTCAGAGCGGCAGCGTGCGCAATGTCGCATCTGGCGGACATACGGGGCACAGGCGTCATGCATCTCTTTCTTGTCTGCAAGCGTGGGTGGAGTGATGTGGGCAAACTTATACAGCGGAATTACCGGGATGATGTTGAAGGTATAGACGCCCATCTCACCCATCTTCTTTGCGATATCAACGACATGGTGATCATTGATACCGGGAATAAGCACCGTATTTATCTTGACAAACGCCTTGCGTTCCACTGCCATCTCAATGCCCTTCAACTGCTGGGAAAGGAGGCGTTCGGCTGCCTCACGCCCGTAGAGTTTCTTTCCTTCCCATTCAACAAAGGAATAGATCTTCTCACCGATTGCCGGGTCTATCGCATTTAAGGTAACCGTAATATTGCCGACATCATACTTTTCGAGAAGATCCATGGACTCAGGAAGCATCAGCCCGTTTGTGGAGAGACATTTGATGGGAACAGGGAATTCCTCTTTTAGCAGGCGAAGTGTCTCAAAGGTCTCCTCGTTGGCAAGCGGGTCACCCGGCCCGGCAATACCTATTACCTTGATGTAAGAGAACTTACTCATCACCTCGCGGACCAGCACAAGGGCTTCCTGGGGAGAGAGCACCTTACTGCAGACGCCGGGGCGGCTTTCATTGACACAGTCAAAGTCGCGGACGCAGTAATTGCACTGAATATTACATTTTGGTGCAACTGCGATGTGCATTCTTCCAAACTTATGGCATGCATCTTTGCTGTAGCACGGGTGTTCCTGAACCTTCCTGAGGACGTCGGGGTCATAGGGGATCTCCTTTCCGTCAACCGTTGCAGTGGGATATTCGCCGGATGTCATTAGATAGCCAATTTGTTACAGATGAATATTAAACGTATGGAAAGGGCGCAACCGGATCCACGAGACCAACATAGTATATATCTCATGACGGATCTCTACTATGAACCAAAAAAGACCGTTCGCCATTGTCATACTCGCACTTATCCTCATTGCATTCACGTGCGGCTGTACCGCAACGGATAAACCTGCTGAACCAACACCGTGCATCACCCCGGCCCCCACTGTGGAGGAGACGTGGGCTGTTACTGATCCCATCTTTATCAAATCACCCAGTGTGCCGGACTACAAGACAGAGATCCAGGCAGGACCGATGAACAATGTATTAGGCGTCTATGTCAGCCTTGATATTGATGCCATGAGAACAGGGAGCAATATGGCAAGTGACGGAGACAATCTCTTCATAGTCGGGTTTGCCTACAACTATGCAGCAGTGCCAAAGGACTTTGCCATCACATCCTATAACGACGTCATCTCATCAGGCATTCCCTATAAATCAATGACAGACCGTGTCTTTCCGATGAATCAGAAGTCATATCCCCTCGATGTCATCGGGCTGAGAGACGGAATGCAGATCAATCCCACCGAGCCTTATAACTACGGCGTCATCATCATGCTCAGAGATGATATGTAAAAATTACTCTCAGGGACTCTCTATTTTGAGTGTCCGTGTTATTATTACATCGAGGTTGGGGACGATCATCCACACCGGGAAATATCCGGCAAACGCCTGATCATCCACCTTGAACATATGGAGACGAGTGTATGCTTTGCTGATAGTCTCGAGTTCTTTCCCGGTGTCTTCACCGGGAACTTCCGGAAGTGCCTGAACACTCCTGAACAGGGTATTTTGCAGGAACTCTTTGTTATATCCTGAGACCTCAAGCACCAGTCTCCTGCTGTATATGCCCTGGAAGTAGCGCACGACCACGAGTTGTGAGAGAAACACCAGCAGCAGAGGAATAGCATTTGGCCCGAGGGCAACAAATCCTTCAATTCTCATCACACTGAATAGTGACTGGCCCGGAAGAAGCAGAACGCCAAGTATTAGCACCCCCGATATGGCCGCGAGAAATGCCATGACAAGAATAAACTTCATGCCGTTTGCAATGCCCTGGTTCAGGCGCCGTGAGATATCTGTCCGTATCCCGAGAATGCCAGAGAAGAAACCGGGAGAGTAGGGTTTGATCTTCAATATCCCGATGTAAAAGGCAATTATTGCAAGAGACTGGACAATGAGTATCACCACTGACCGGAGTGCAAAGAATCCGGTGAAAAGTCCGAGGAGAGAGAGTATGATGCTGACAGAAAAGAGCAGAATAATGCCGGGAGCGATTGGCTGACAGTTAATAAAAAAGAGGTTCCAGAGCGTCTCTGCATAGAGACTGCGTTCATGTTTAACCGCCGTGCCGGCACTTACTGCCACATCACGCAGAAGGTGGGTGAAACCTCCGTTCCCTTTGTCTGACGGAAATGCAAGATCTGCTTTTTCGGTGGGAAGCATCAGAATAATCGGGTTAACCATCAGCAGAAGGAATGATGCAACCACCCAGAAAAGGCTGTAGTTTGGTAGTTTTATAAAGAAAATGACATTCATAATGAATGCGCAAAAAATCAGAACATGTGCATATTTTCCGGCCCCATGTGCGTTGCGGTATTCCGAGATTTTCCGGTCAGTATCGATAATCTCTGCCTGCATCTCTGCCATGAGACGTCGACGTTCTGCTGAATAATCCTTACTCATTCCTTAAACTCCCTGATATGGCCGCACTCCTGCGATGCTTCACATTCAGGTATGTTCTCCCCCGGTATTGAAATTATTTCATCCCGGGCACAGAAGAGGACACTGAACAGGATGAGCATCCCGACTCTCCTCTGAGATCAACCCCGTTTTCATTCAGTCCTTTCATGCACCCCAAATCATCCCCGGCCGTTCTCTGCCTCCCTGCCATACCCTCGCATCAGTATGCTTTTTCCATACTCAGGGATTTTGTTCATACACAGATTTTGTTCATACACAGATTTTGTTCATACTCAGAAATGTGCAGACGACCCAGCACAAGCCGATCTCAGTACGATGACCGGAAGTCATTTTAGTTACCTGAATTCATATTAACTGATAATACCGGACGGAGAAGGCGATGGATACCATACAGGAAACTTACAGGATGATACGATATGTGTGCGTGTTCTGCATCTGTGCAGTAGCATTGACAGGAGTTGCGGCCGGAGGGCTATATGAACC
>CAZBYH010000001.1:0-28452 GCA_964496155.1 uncultured Methanoculleus sp. | reverse complement strand
ACGACTGTTCCATGTGCATCCTCTCCCCAAAGATGGTGGACGTGGCCCGCCACCCTAATGTTGTCATTCACACACTCACTGAAGTGAAAAGCATCATTGGAGATGTCGGCCGATTTACGATAACGGCCATCCGGCACCCCCGGTATGTCGATGAGGATGCCTGCAACGGGTGTGGGGACTGCATTGAAGTCTGCCCGGTTGAGGTCTATAATGTATTTGATGCAGGAGTGGGCGTCAGAAAGGCAATTTACAAACCGCATGCCCAGATAGTCCCTGATATCACCATTCGTGATGCAGTGCACTGCATCGACTGTGGACTCTGCTATGACATCTGCGGAAAGGATGCTATTCTCCGGGAAGAGGAAGAAAAGGAAGTCATACTCGAGGTCGCATCGGTGGTCATAGCGACCGGCTACCGAACCTTTGATGCTGAGAAAAAGGCTGAATTCGGTTATCTCCGCCACCCGGACGTCATTACCAGCCTTGAATTTGAACGACTCATCAACGCAAGCGGCCCCACCGGCGGCAGGATCAAACGCCTCTCTGACGGAAAAGCACCAGACCATATTGTCTTTATCCAGTGTTTCGGATCCCGTGACATATCCATAAAACGTCCGTACTGCTCAGGCGTCTGCTGCATGTATGCGATTAAAAACGCGATTCTCATCAAGGAAAAGAACCCGGATACCGAGGTCACCATCTGCTATATGGACATCCGTGCCTACGGAAAGGGGTATGAGGAATATTATGTTCGGGCACAGGAACTGGGAGTTCGCTTCCTGAGGGGGCGCCCGGGAGAGATCATCCGGACAGCAGATGGCATGGTAATTCCGGTGGAAAACACGGAGACATCTGAACTGGAGAGACTGGAACCCGGAATCGTTGTGCTCTCTGTTGGCCTCGAACCGGCTGAAGGGGCAGCGGAACTTGCAGAGATGTTTGGCATTGAACGGGATGAATACGGCTTTTTCACTCAGGAAGATGTGAAATGCGCACCGGTTAAAACGATTCGACCGGGCATCTATATCGCGGGTGCTGCGGTAGCGCCAAAGGATATACCGGATAGTGTAACACAGGGAGAGGCGGCGGCGATGCGGGCATTTCTTGATGCAGTCGCTGCCAAATAGGGAGAAACACACAACATGCGGACAATTACATGGAACACATCGGAACAGTGCCTCTCCTATATTGACCAGACACACCTTCCTGGAGAACAGATTACTGTAGAAACGCAGTCAGTCACCCGCCTTGCAGACGGCATACGCCGTCTTGAAGTACGCGGAGCCCCCGCACTCGGGGTTGCCGGCGGTTACGGCATTGTCCTCTCCTGCCAGTCAAACCAGAATAAAAAAGCCGGATTAGCTTTTTGGGAAGCAATAGAAACGGATGCGACATTTCTCAGGGCAACCCGGCCAACCGCCATCAATCTGGGCTGGGGCATCGACCGGGTGCTCAGGACTGCTCTGCAGGAGGATACCCCCCCAGCCGCATATGATGCGGCATTACGGGAGGCACAGGCCATCGAAGCAGAGGATATTAGACTATGTCATCAAATCGGCACATATGGAGCGACCCTTTTGCCCGACACCTGCACCGTCATGACCCACTGCAATGCAGGCGCCCTCGCCTGCGTGGAATGGGGGACAGCACTGGGCGTCATCCGCTCTGCTGTTGAAGAAGGCAAGAAAGTATCTGTTCTCTCCTGTGAGACCCGTCCCCTTAATCAGGGGTCCCGTCTCACCGCATTTGAACTGCACGCAGACAGTATATCAGTCAGAGTCATCCCCGACTCTGCAGCAGCCTGTCTGATGCAGAGGGGCATGGTTGATGCAGTCGTGGTCGGTGCTGACCGGATCACCGCGGATGCGGTTTTTAATAAGATAGGCACCTACATGCATGCCATCTGTGCGCATCACCATTCCATCCCCTTCTATGTGGCAGCTCCATATTCCACACTGGACGTGGGCAGAAAGGAAACGGATGTAGAAATAGAAGAACGGGCCCGTGATGAACTGGCTTTCTGCGGCAACCGACAACTGATACCGGATGGCGTCGAAACGATTAATCCCGCTTTTGACGCAACACCGCTCACGCTGGTGACTGCCATCATCACTGACCGCGGCATCTTCCACTACCCCTATGACGAACTCACCCATTCAGATACCGGAGATACGACATGAGTATAGCATCACTTTACCCAACGGCAATTATCGGCACACCATGGTGGGATCAGCTGATATACCTCATTGGCGAGGTAACTCTTTTCATCCTCATTCTGATGCTCATCATCCCGGCCATTGTTGCAATCATTATCTTTATCTCGATCCATAACCGCCATTTCTACGCACCCCGCCTCCTGAAGGCGGGACTGGTGATGTCAGAGGGGATGAGTAAAGCAATATGCCGGCTTCTTGGGGTGGAAGATCAGGAACTCATCGCATTTTTTATCCGCCTGCACAACACTCTTTCCACCACCTCGTTTGAGGCAACCCCCGTTCAGGAACGGGCAATCTTTATTCCCCAATGTCTGCGGGCAGCAGACTGCCCCGCACACCTCACCCCTGAGGGACTGGTATGCAGGCGGTGCGGCAGGTGTGAGGTGGGAGTAAATATCGTCCGTCTTGAAAAAATAGGCTATCGTGTATGGATCGCACCCGGGTCAACACTCATCAAACGGATGTTTAAAAAGTATCATCCAAATGCAATCATCGGTATCGGATGCCTGATGGAAGTAAAAGAGGGCATAGAGATGTGTGACAAGGCAGGAATTACCGCCATGGGCGTTGTCACCATTAAAGACGGATGTGTGGAGACGCTCGTTAACTGGCCTGACGTGTATGATGTTGCCCTCTTGGGCACAGAAGAGAGGACAAAAGCTAATTAAGGCCCATTCCCAATCACTTTTACGTTTCTTCCGGTCAGTTTTCCGGATTTTATTATACCATATACATATATTGTCTCATTGGAAGAGACAGTTCCCACCTGCACACCCGGGCGAAGAATAATATCTTTCCCTGCGTGCAGAGAATGGATGCGGGCTCCGTCGCAGACCGTTACATTTTCGAGGACATTGAGCGAGCCTTTGATACGCACCTGGCTACCGATGATTGCATTTTCACAGGTGACATCGCCTCCCACCGTTGAACGCGGGCCGAGTTCGAGGGTACCCCCCACGTCAAGACGGCCCCAGAAATGAGTATCCGGTGCTACAATAAAATTTCCAGGAATTTTCACATTACCGTCAAAGAAGGATCCCGCCGGTGCAATGAAACTGTCCCCATGCCGGTAAACTTTCATTGAATAAATCTCCCATTTCAAAGATTATTAAGTCTACTCTCTGCTCCTGCAACGGAATCACCCGATCAGGGCCCAGAATAATAACACCCCAAGCGCAGCAAACATTCCGGTTTTAAGCATCGATGTCGCGCCCGATTCCCGTACATCGGCTGATGTGGTGCACCGAAATGCAGATGCCACCGCGTACAGGATGATACCATCAGCAACAGCAATCATGCAGAGATACCACCCGCCCCACCAGGGCACAATGGGCAGAAGACTGAAAAGAACTGCTCCCCCTGCAAGAACCGCCGCAATCCGGCACGAGTTGGTTACACCAGTTACCATCGGCAGGGTACGCGCCCCTCCTTCCCAGTCGCCTTCGATATCTTCTGCATCCTTGAGGATCTCGCGTGCGGTCATCGGAAGAAAAACGATCCCTGCAAGGGGGAGATTTACCAGGAGTCCTTCCAGACCTGCAACGGCTCCGCCAAAGAGAAAGATACTCCCTGCCAGATACGATACCACAACGTTTCCCGCAAGCGGCACCCGTTTTAACCAGGCAGCATAGACCACCAGCAGAAAGGAGTTGAAACAGGCAATACCAAAGCAGAACGGATGGACAAATCCTGCGCATGCAATACCAAAGACAAAGAGAACGGCGCTGTAAACTGCTGCACCCCGAACACTGACAGCACCGGAAGGAATCGGCCGCTCCGGACGATTTACTGCATCAATCTCGCGATCATAATAGTCATTGATTGCATTCCCTGCGCCGGTAATGCAGAATACCGCCACAACAAGCAGAAAGAGAATGGGGGTCACTGCTACCCCTGCGACCAGCACGCCGAGCAGGACGGCGATGCCTGCAACAAGCGCATTAACGGGACGTAGTATCTGCAGATACCCGCGAACATTCATGTAGAGAGATGTTGCGGTTCATTTCTGATTAATTTGTCTAAAACAAAAGAGAACGGACTTGAGGGGATTTGAACCCCTGATCATTAACTTAGGAGGCTAACGCCTTATCCAGGCTAGGCCACAAGTCCTCACGTGCCTACGATATTCAGCATCAGAAGGTATAAGATTACCGAACCACCACGTTTCTGGTGCGATGAGCGAGAGAGAAGTAGTGGAAGGGATTACACGGTTTTTTATACCCGAACAGGATGAGAACAGTTCATTCCCGCCCGGAAGCGCACCAGTATTCTATAATTCCCGGATGCGGCTGAACCGTGACAGTACAAACTACTTTCTCCGTCATCTGGACCTCTCGTCATACCTTGACGCCATGGGAGCCTCAGGCGTCCGCGGGCTGAGAGTGGCACATGAATGCGGCATCCCGGTTACTATCAATGATGTAAACCCGGTAGCAACGGCCCTCATACGAAGGAATGCCGCCCTGTACCCGGAATATGACATCACGGTGACGGAAGATGACTGCCGGGCAGTGATGCTGAGGCAGCGGTTTGATGTGGTGGACCTTGATCCGTTTGGCACTCCGGCGCCCTTTGTAGATGTTGCTGCAACAAGCGCACGCCGTTACCTCTTTGTCACGGCAACAGATACCGCGCCCCTCTGCGGGGCACACCTGAAGGCAGGCATCCGGAGATATGGTGCCCGCCCGATGAATACCGAATACCACAGTGAAGTGGGCCTGCGCATTCTGCTGGGATTTGTTTTGCGCGAAACGGTAAAATACGACCGCGGGATAGAGCCACTCTTCTGCTTTGCACGGGAGCACTTTGTCCGCCTCCATCTGCGCATGACCGGAGGTGCGGGCAAGGCCGATACAGCACTCCGAAACATCGGCTATATCCACCAGTGCCCCGCCTGTCCATGGCGGATGACCGAGACGGCCTTTCTCCCGACGGTGCAGGAATGCCCCGAGTGTGGCGCAAAGATGAGCAGGATAGGGCCACTCTGGACCGGTTCCATCAACAGCCCGGAGGTTCTCTCACAGATTGCAGCAGACCTGGAAACAGACGGCATGGGAGAGAGTGTGCTCGCACGGCTGGTCACGCTTCTGGATGAAGAGCTCCCGACCTCTTCGTTCTACAACTACCACCAGCTTGCCCGGCATTGGCGCCTCTCTCCGTCCCCGGTAGCTGATGTTATTGCAGCTATCCGGGATGCAGGACACCAGGCTTCACGAACCCATTACGATGGGCGGGGAATAAAAACAGATGCACCCCTCCATGTTCTGAAGAATGCAATAGCCACAAAAAAGGAAGAGTAATTACGCTCTGACGACCAGACTCAGAATATCGCCGTCATAGAGTTCATGCGGCAGACCAACACGCTGTGCGTCATGCTTAACAGACGTCCCCCACACTTTTGCATACTTGAATTTTTCAACAAAGTCACGGTGCAGTTTCATACAGACCGATTCCACCGTCGCCGGTTCACGAATGATCAGCGGCTCTTCCATATCTGCCTTCTCGCCAATCGGCTTCATGTAGACGCGGATGAACCCCAACTGGTCATAGATCTCATCCTTGAGCGTTTCGATATTGTATCCGCTGACCGCGGAGAGGAGAATTGGGGGCCGCCCAAACCGTTCGGTTACATCCTTATTGATCTGTGCGAGCGTCTCTTTGTCAACCAAATCGACCTTGTTGATGGCAAAGAATGCCGGCACGTAGACACGATTGCCAAACATCGCATCAATGAAATCGTCCTGTGTCACCTCTCCACGGATAAGCACATCTGCATTCACGATCTTGTTCTCTGCAAGCATGGGACGAATATCTTCGATATCAAGTTCCGAATTACCGACGCTATTGAACCTGATACCCCCATATCCTCGTTTCTGGATAGTAATGTCAGGTTTTTCTTTGTTTATACGGATACCGGCATCATATAACTCTTTAATGAGCACATTGATGTGTTTTTCATTGTAGACATCGCCCAGAAGCAGGATGAGGTCAGCGCTCCTCACCACAGCAATCACTTCCTTGCCACGCCCCTTGCCCATTGCAGCACCAGCAATCAGACCCGGAATATCCAGAATCTGGATATTTGCCCCTTTGTGTTCCATAGAACCGGGCACAACCGTAAGGGTAGTGAACGAATAGGCCGCAGTTGAACTCTCGGTATTTGTCACTTTATTGAGGAGTGTGGATTTACCGACAGAAGGGAACCCAACGAGTACAACCGTGCCGTCACCGGATTTCTTTACTGAATATCCTTCACCACCGCCGGCAGAGGCCATGGCACGAGAGACGGCATCATCTTTGAGACGGGCAACCTTTGCCTTGAGTCTGCCAATATGACCCGAGGTAGCTTTGTTATATTTAGTATTGCGAATTTCGTCTTCAATTTCTTTAATATCGTCTTCAATAGAGGCCATTAGTAGTGCTATACATATCAGCGGGAGACTACTTATTGATAGTGTATATGAGGGATTTCTGCAGAATATTTGGCATCAGTAATATTCACAGAATGAAGAGGATTAGCACTTTCTCGAATATAATAAATACACGAGTATCAGGCCCATCAAAACAAATCCGCCATACACAGAAGAGACCTGTATTTCAAGTCAGAAACTATTTTGAGGAAAAGAATGCTCCCTTCACTACGAGAGAAAAAATTCAGACGATATAATTGATACAATATTTCCCCCGTATAGAGAGAAATCCCTTCCCCGCCCGCTCCCAACAGCAACAAAGCTAACATCCGTTAACCTCCACTCACAGATCACCGCCCGGTGACGAGCTGTGAATACAACGATAATAAATAATCCCGCAACTAAGACCTCACGAATGGGGCTTTTCACGCATTATCCATCCAGCCTACGACGGATGACCATGATAAAAACCATTGTGGGGATGAGTATCAGTCCAATTCATACCAGTAGTATTACAAACACAACCCCGCCAATCGCGAGAACCGCAGTACCTGCCATCTGAAGCAAAAAAAAAAGACGCCCATAATCATCGGGACTCACCGGTTAAATCCTCCGGATCGGGACATCTTTGCCCGTTTTCTTCGGAAGATATCTTCCCGTTCCATCTCTTCAAGATAATCGTCGATGTAGGCTGCGGTGTCATAGAGTGAAGGGATTAGGATGTTTGCAAGGGCATTGACCCTCCGCCGTGTCACGGCAATCTGCTCAGCAAGGCGCACCAGAGATCCTTCCAGTTCCGCAAGGGCGAGTGCTGTCTTTATGGCATCCTCACACTGCCAGTATGCCACATCCAGATGGGCAGAGGGAACGCCCATCGGATAGCCCGGTTCCCGTACATCCCGGAAGGGTTCTGGCAGGGTGATAACAGGAACAGGAGCTCCCATCACAACAGCAGTGCTCATGCCAACCTCTTCTGCCGGTTGTGTAAAGGATATAGCTTCTTCCAGCCCGCGCAGTCCCATGACCATCCCGGCACGCAAAAGGGATGGATATGCAGCAGCGAACGCATCCTCAGTCTCTTTGCGCAGTCCTTCCCAATCCTTTCGGAGAGAAGAGAACTGCAATACCATCGTATCAAGTTTTTCCTGCAGAAGTTCATGGCCTTTCTCTGCGACCACAATTCGTTTTCTGATTCTGAGGAGTTCAATACGGGTAGGACGGGTGCCGCGGATGATCTGCCTGCTCACTGCTGCTCACCACAACGATAGGTGTCAATCAGGCGGGTAGGAATCCGGTTAAGATCTTCCTCCGGGAAGATGCGCAGAAGATCCCATGCGGCATCAAGACTCTCAGTGATTGTGCGCCCCTTCGCTCGCCCCTGCCCAACAAATTCGCGTTCAAAACGTTCGGCAAATGTGAGATACCGCCGGTCTGCCTCACTGAGTCCCTCATCACCAATGACCGTCACCAGACTCTCCAGACGCTTCCCCTTTGCATAGGCGGCATACATCTGGTCTGAGACCGCGCGGTGATCCTCGCGGGTTTTTCCCTCCCCGATACCCCCGGACATCAAACGGGAGAGGGAGGGGAGAACATCTATGGGCGGGTAGACACCCTTGCGATAAAGATCCCGGGAAAGGACGATCTGTCCCTCGGTGATGTATCCCGTCAAATCGGGAACCGGATGGGTGATGTCATCGTCCGGCATGGAGATGATAGGGAGCAGGGTGATTGACCCCTTTCTTCCACGAATCCGCCCTGCACGTTCAAATATGGAGGCTAGATCGGTGTACATATATCCCGGATATCCCCGGCGTGCAGGCACCTCGTCACGCGCAGCAGACACCTCACGCAATGCCTCACAATAAGACGTCATATCCTGAAGGATGACAAGGACATGCATCCCAAGGTCAAAGGCGAGATATTCTGCGGCGGTCAGGGCAAGGCGAGGGGTGATGATACGCTCAATTGCAGGGTCATCGGCATGGTTGATGAAGAGAACCGCATGCCCGAGCGCACCGGTGTCTTCGAATTCATCCAAAAAGAACTGTGCATCCTCATGCGTGATTCCCATCGCGCCAAAGACGAGAGCAAACTCTTCATTGTCACTGAGAACGCGAGCCTGACGGGCAATCTGGGCGGCAAGGGCGGAATGCGGCAGACCTGCGCCAGAGAAGATCGGAAGCTTCTGACCCCGCACAAGGGTATTCATGGCATCAATTGCGGATATACCCGTCTCGATGCAGTCCTCGGGATAGGCGCGTGCGGTCGGATTGAGCACAGCCCCGGCGATATCCATCACCTTCCCAGGAATCACCGGACTGCCACCATCAATTGGGGCGCCGGAACCGTCAAACACCCGGCCAATGATCTCAGGACTGACGACCATGCGCAGGGGATAGCCGGTAAACCGGACTGAGGTAATGTCTGTGTCAAGGTCACGGGTTCCGCCAAATACCTGAATAATAGCGATATCTGAGCGGCTCTCAAGCACTTCCCCGAGACGGATACCACCACCCGGAAGACGTACTTCCACCACCTCACCCTGCCCCGCATCACCAATACCCGAGACTGCCATCAGAGGGCCTGCCACACGGACTACTGAGGTATACTCACGTGCCGGAGAGGTCATTTTACCCCTCCACAAAGGTTAAAGAATGCTTCTTTCATTTCACGCTCAGTCATCTCAAAATACTCCCTGAAATCAGCGTCCGGAATAGTGCCGAGTCTGAGCAACCGTTTGGATACCGACAGGGCTGCAATCGCAGATACCGGCATGCCTCTGGTCACGGCTTCTCTCCCGTACTGAGCATACCCGATGATAAGCTGCATCATCCGATACTGTTTTTTCGGGGCACAGAAGGTGTCTGCCGGGTCAAATGCATACTGTATCAGAAATGATTCGCGGATAAACCCCGCAATATGCAGGGAGAGTTTATCGTCTTCCGGGAGTGCGTCCGGCCCGACCAGCTGGACAATCTCTGCAAGTTCACTCTCTTTCTGAAGGATGCTCATCATGCTGCTGCGCATCTTTCCCCATTGGTCACCTGCATGTTCATTCCACCATGCCTCTACATCATCCGGATAGAGGGAATAGGAGGTGAGCCAGTCGACCGCAGGAAAGTGGCGTTCATGCGCAAGGTCTGCATCCAATGCCCAGAATACCCGGACAACCCGGAGGGTATTCTGCGTAACCGGTTCAGAGAAGTCACCCCCCGGCGGGGAAACAGCACCGATCACAGACACAGAACCAATCCTCCCCGACGGGCCGAGAACCGTGACATTCCCTGCCCGTTCATAGAAGGATGCAAGCCGTGATGCAAGATATGCCGGATAGCCGTGTTCTCCCGGCATCTCCTCGAGGCGTCCCGAGATCTCCCGCATCGCCTCTGCCCACCGCGAGGTGGAGTCTGCCATCAAAGCCACATCATAGCCCATATCACGGTAATACTCGGCAATGGTGATTCCGGTATAGACCGAGGCCTCCCGAGCGGCGACCGGCATATTCGAGGTGTTGCCGATGAGAACCGTCCTTCCCATCAGAGGTTCCCCGCTCGTCGGATCCACAAGGGCTGGAAACTGACGCAGTACGTCTGCGAGTTCATTGCCCCGTTCCCCACAGCCCACATAGACGATGATGTCAGCATCTGACCACTTTGCCAACTGATGCTGAACCACCGTTTTACCTGCCCCAAAAGGCCCTGGTACTGCTGCCGTACCCCCTTTGACAATAGGGAAGAAGGTGTCGATGACACGCTGCCCGGTGATCAGGGGTTCACCGGGTTTCAGCTTCACGGCGACCGGACGTGCCTCCCTCACCGGCCAGCGCCGGAGCATGGCAACCGGAATCTCTGCTCCCTCATCATCGGTTACGCGTGCCATCTCCGTTGTCACGGTATACTCGCCCGCCTCTGCCACATGGCTAAAGGTGCCTGCTGTTTCATGGGGAACCAGAATGGAATGCGTAAACCTGCCTTCCTGCACGGTTCCGATAATCGTACCGGGCGTAGCGGCATCGCCCGGTGCTGCCGCCGGAGTGAATGCATACGTGCGTTTTCGGTCGAGTGCCGGTAACGAGGCGCCACGAAGGATGAAATCCCCCATCTCTTCGCGGACGACTTCAAGCGGGCGCTGGATACCGTCATACACCATACCCAGAAGACCGGGGCCCAATTCAACAGAGAGTGGTGCACCGGTCCGTTCCACGCCTTCACCGGGGGCAAGACCGGTAGTATCTTCATAGACCTGAATGGTCGCCACATCCTCAGAGAGGCCGATGATCTCACCGATAAGACGGGTTTCCCCCACATGCACCACCTCATACATGAGTGCCCCCCGCATCCCGTTTGCTTCCACCACCGGGCCGGTGACACGGATGATATGTCCCGTCAATGCCCTACCCCCGGCATCTGTCTGCCGGCAACCTTTCTGATTGCAGCACTCACTCTGTCTTCACCCCTGACGGGTCCATCCGGACCGGGAATACCAATAATGACCGGATATGCCCCTCGTGAAGGAGGAAGCACGATTTCGTTGAGATAGCGGTCAAGAACAAACACCACACCCGTATCCGGGCGTTCAATCACATCTTCCAGAGCATGGCGTGCTTCCCCGGCATCACGACACAAAATGACATCAGAAATACCTCCCGCTCTGCATGCAGAAACAGTCATACGATCACCTATTGTTATTATGTTCATCCTTCTATATTCTCCAGCACAAGTACTCGTTCCATCTCATCCAACGTCAGAGAGGCGCCTACCCCTCCCGCAATCGCCTGCATATTCTGCGCCTCATATCCAAGAGTGATAAGATAGCGCAAGAGCGGCCCGCTCTCCAGATGATACTGGGTTGATACCGCACGGGCCATGGCAAGCATGCATTGGTCAAGGGATGCCTCAAGCACCGGAACATCAGAGTCCCTCACTGCCTCAGGGTGGCGGGACAGATATGACCCATACGGTGTTCCTGCCAGTGCCTGCATCAGGTCCGGCAGGGATCCGGCCCGTCTCACATGGTTGAACCGCTCACCGGTGATCTCAAGACCTCCTTCGGGGATGAGATGGTAAACAGTCTCCTCCCGCCCAGCTTTAAACGAGAGGGCACGGGCCAGTACCCGGATATTTGCGATATCAATCATCCGGCCGGTAATCTCGGTGACCGGCGGTGAAAGGGATATATCCACACTCCGGGCAGCAAGAGAGAGGTTCTTTAGCACAGCAATCTCCACCAGCGCGGAGAAACGAGCAGGGTTGCCTGCGGCTTCACGATATGCTGTGGTAAGCACCGGACCAAAAGGAGTCTGTGCAAACCTGCTGAGTGCATCCTCAGGTCCTGCGGCATGAACGGCCTTGCGCACCAGATCCAAAGTTAACAAACCGGCGGGCGACGCCTGCCGTTCAAGGTCTTGAGGAGAGATTCCCCTCGCTCTGCCAGCAACAATCCATGCGGCTTCCCGTGTGAGAAGCATCCGGGTGTATGATGCAAAAAAATGCTTTACATTGTCCGGAACATTCTCGCTGAGGCTCAAAACCTTCTCAAAATAATACCCACGGATGACCTTTTCTGCAGTGTCGATATTCATCTCACCTCCGGACGAAAGGGCATGACCGGCGTTCCGGAAGCGGTCAAATAGATCATGGATGGTATGTGCCTCAAGCACTCCCGCGACCGTAACCGGATTCACCATCGGATTGCCGATGGCCCGCACCCGTGCATCCGGCCGGGAGAATAGCGCAATATTTAAAATAATGCGGAAATATCCGGCGGATACCGCCATCACAAGCCCTATCATAATAGCAATGGCAAGGGCGGCAACGAGGAGTGCGGTTGCATCATCTCCGGAGAGAAGACCGGAAAATATCGAGGAGAGGGAGATATCAGTCATGGTCTTCAAACAGTATCCGTGCTGTTTCACGGGTCAAATAATCCCGCATACGTTCAAATCTGGCGGAAAAACGCTGATCGCACAGGTGACTCCCGCGGGTAACCACCACTCCGCCCCCGCTGCGATCGGTGGAGTCTTCAGAAAGCAGGGCCGAAGTCACGTCAGGGAATGCTGTAAGCGCTATTTCTGCTGCATCCCAGTCCTCCTCCCGGAAGAGCAGATGGTGCTTTCCGGGGCCGACCGTTTCCTGTCCTTCTGCAATCAGTCTTCGCAGCACATCAGGATACTCTGGGGTGCGGGGAAGGTGAGACAGGTGTTTTCTTGCCCCGGAAAAGCATTGTTTGAGACCATCTTCCCGTGCCTCCCGCACCCCGCCTCGTGCTGCAAGTTCTGCCCGTGCAAGCATCTTCCGGCGGCGGGCCATTCCTTCACGTCTGCCCTCAGCAGAGATGGCAGTATATGCTGCCTGCGCTACTTTTTCACCCTCATGCCTGATACGTGACACCTCATCGTCCGCTGCATGCAGAATACGGTCTGCTTCTGCGGCGGCATCAGCATTCATCCGTGCAATAATCTCTTCAACACCCATTCATGCACCTCCAAATAGCCCGATGCCAAACATGATTAACACGGCAATTAAGAGGCCAAATATTGCAAACGTCTCTGCCATTACCGCGAACACAAGGCTTGCTCCCATCGCATCACTCCGCTGTGCAGTGGCACCGATACCGGATGCGGCAGTCATCCCCTGACCAATGGCAGAGAGACCCGCAAGACCAACCGCAAAACCGGCACCGATGGCAGCAAGGCCTGCGGCCGCGGTGGCCGTGACATCACGGGTGATCATGCCGGTAAAGGCCATGACGAGAATTGCAACAAGGAGGCCGTAGATGGCCTGCGTCTCCGGGATGACCGTAAAGACGAGTGACTTCCCGAACATCTCTTCTTTCTCTGCAGTGGCTGCAATACCTGCCGATGCCGCAATACCCTGACCAATGGCAGATATACCAGCAAACCCGACGGCAAACCCACAGGCGATGGCGGCAAATCCTGCAGCAAGGGTGGCCGTGACATCATGGGTGATCATGCCGGTGAATACCATGATGAGAATGGCAACGAGGAGGCCATATATCGCCTGTGTCTCGGGTATTACCGAGAACACCAGATTCTTTCCAAACGTCTCGTCATGCTCCGCGGTAGTCGCGGTGCCCGCCGCAGCAGCAATTCCCTGACCAATCGCTGAGATGCCGGCAAGGCCAACAGCAAACCCACACCCAATGGCAGCAAATCCAAGGGCAAGATTTCCGGTAGGCTCTCCTGCAATCATCCCGGTGAAGGCCATAATGAGAATCGCCACAAGGAGACCATATATTGCCTGCGTCTCGGGAATGACGGAAAATATCAAACTTTTTCCAAAACTTTCCTTATGTTCGGCAGAGGCGGCCGACCCTGCCGCAGCAGCGATGCCCTGTCCGATGGCGGAGAGACCGGCAATACCTACTGCAAGACCACACCCGATCGCAGCCAGGCCGGTTGCCTCGGTGGCCGCTGCATCTCCCATCAGAAGCCCGGTGAAGGCCATGATGAGAATCGCAACAAGCAACCCATAGATGGCCTGTGTCTCAGGAATGACCGCAAATATCAGGCTTCTGCCCATCGCAGAGTCATCCTCGGCGGTGGCAGCAATACCTGCTGATGCCGCAATACCCTGACCAATTGCGGAGAATCCGGCGATACCAACCGCAAGCCCTGCACCAATTGCGGCCAGACCCATGGGAAGAGGCACATCCCCACCCCCTCCGCCGATGATGCCGGTTGCAAGCAGGATAAGGATCGCAACAAGCAGACCATACATGCCCTGCGTCTGAGGCACTGCCTGAAAGACCAGAGCCCGCCCAAACTTCTCCGGCCGGACGGCGATGACACCGGCACCCGTGGCACCAGCAATCCCGACTCCGATACCTGATCCAATCGCAGAGAGACCGACGGCAAGGCCTGCCCCGGTCACGGCAAGAATGGTGCCTGCATCAACTATCATTATTTCCCTCCGGTGGTTTGGTGTGGAACCGTTGTGCCACAAACGGGGAAAACGCCCGGCCGCCCGCATTAAAGAACCGGCCGAAAAACTCCACATATTGGAGGCGGAGCGCATGGATGAACCCCCCGAGGCACTGAATGATCAGATTAGCGGCATGTCCAACAACCGCAAACAGAATCCCTGCAATGAGAAAGACTGACCCGAATTCCATCATCATCCCTGACAGGATGTTGATCATCATCGCAATGCCGCCTGTTGCAAGAGCAAGTGCGAGGATACGGGTATAACTGAGCCAGTCTCCGAGAAAGCCGGTGAGGGAAAAAAACCCGAGAGGGCCATTGGCCAACATAATTCCCACGATGCCAACCGCAGCACCTACCCAGGCAACTGAAGTGAGAAACGGTGAGAACACAGCCCAGCCAAAGAATGTGAGGATGAGAACAGCGGCAGCGGGCTGGAGCAAAAACCAGGTGCCTTCCGAGAATATCATCTCTCTTAGTTCACCGCGCCGGAGGTGTTCATATGCCGCAATCACGAAACCGAGATTGAGATGAACAATACCAATAACAAGCGACAGAATGAGCAGGTCGAGAGGATTATTCAGGGGTTCGATGATCGTGAAGGGCAGTATGATGCCGAAGTAGACGGGCAGATTGCCAAAGAAACTGCCCATTAAGATTCCGCACACGGCGCCTGCCACACCACAGGCACAGAGCACAACCGCAAGGTCGTGCGTAGTCCCGGGCGCATGCCCTGCCCCGCGAAGAATCAAAAGAGCAATGAGAAACAGCAGGATACCATACCCGGCATCACCAAGCATGATGCCAAAGGTGAAAACCAGCACTGGCGCAAGAAAGAGAGTGGGGTCAATTTTGCCATACGCAGGCATACCAAACATCGCGGTGAGAAAACCGTACGGCGCCAGCCAGCGGGGATGGTTAAAGGCCGACGGGACGTCTCCTGAGGCAGGCTCTGTGGTGCAGAAAGAGAGGCCGTCTGCCGAGCGATCACAGAGTGACTGTATCCGCAGCAGGTCACGTGTTTTGGCCCATCCCTGCATGACAATAAGTGACCCAGTCTCCCCGAACTGTGGGGATGCATCTTCACGTTCACGCATGACTCCGAGCTCCTCTGCCAGCGCCTTAAGTGTTGTATGATGAGCCAGTGCCAAGTCCTCAAGGGACGCTATCATTTTGGATCGTTCCTGGTGGAGCCGGGTTCGTTCCGCCCGGATGGCTGCGATGCCATCAGACGCCGTGCATTCCGTCGTCTCGGGAGTAAACTCCCGGAATGCAAGTGCCCGGAGCACCTTGTCTGTATCAGCTGATGCGTCGGGGTGGGCGATGCATACCACCGTAGTGGGATAGTCCCCCACCCCGCACAAGAGAAATGCGGCAGCAAGCTTTGGCATCTCTTCTTTCAGGCGTATTTCAATATCGGCACATTCACCTGACGGAATTGTGCCGGCCCGCACCTCCAAAAAGCTTCTCCTCCCCAGAAAGCCGGGGTCGACACCAAATGGAATGAGTAAATGAAGCATCTCTTCTTCCTCATCCAGACGCATCAACCGTTCTGCAATGGCCACATCACGGGCATGTAGGGCGAGGATTTTTTCGGTTGTTTCTGAATAACGGCCCGCCTCAACAAGTGCTGAGGCGGCATTGGTGACAGGGAATGATATAGTGCCATTTTCCGGACGGGTAACATATGCCAGCACGGCATTTTTCTTTGGGGCATACGCTTCAAGAGTCTCAACAGCCCGTTCAATACGGGATCTGGCTTCAGCAATGTCCGGAACAGTAGTTGATCTGCGGCATGGGGTGACGAGTGCATGGAGCGCTTCTGCCCCAGTGACCGGCAAAAGTTCAACTACCCCTGCCTCGTGCAGGGCAGCGACCATCGCTTCCCGACCGACGGTATGGACGCCCACGGTGAGGCGAACCATCTCAGCGGGTCTGAGCATCTTTGGTCACCTCCCCGACGATAAAGGCAATAGCCTGATCAAGCCGGGCATCGGTCGTTTCACGGATTGCGGCAATTTCCTTATCTGCTTCTGTAAGAATTGTTGAAGCCTGCGCTGACACCTCCCCTTCAACAGCCGCGATATGTGCTGCCACCTCGGTCCTGGCCCTCTGTTGTGCATCGGCCTCAGTTTCACGGGCATCTGCATGAGCCTTCTGTATGCGGGCATCTGCCTCTGCGCGTGCCTGCGCTATTGCTGTCATTGCCCCTGCTTCTGCTTCACGGATGCGAATAATTTCCGGAAATGGCATACAAAAATTTCCTTTGTGAATGATATCCCTGACAGTCATTAAGCATTTCGTAATTATGGAGACATTTTCAGGGTTTTTTCTGAAGGATGAACCGGAACGGTGAACATAGTTGATAGACCAGCATTCCAGACCGGTGTGGAGCATCAAATACGTAAACTTAAGTAAGAATCCGCTCTATCTTAGTAGGCATTACAACTTGCTGATATAGTGTAGACCGGCCAATCATGCAGGACTCTCACTCCTGCGACTGGGGTTCGAATCCCCATATCAGCATCATTACGCAAGATTCAATCTCCTTTTAGAAAAATAGATCTTGTATCGTATCTTAATTTTTTTGTTGTAATTATTTATCATAATTAAAAAATATCCCCAAAAAACTGACCATTAGTCAATAAGGATATATTCTAAAAAAGAGACAAAAGGCAGAGAAGGTAGGTGCATTAATGGCAAATGAAAAACCTTTTGACGCTGATGGCGGTAAAACAAAAGTTACCTTTCAGAAATATATCAGCTCAAAAAGGGATTCTTTTAAACGTGCAATAGCGCTGTTGTCGTTTTACAGTCATGGATATAAGCGGTATCTTTTTGCTCTGCTTTTGTTAAGTGCTGTTCTTGGTGTGCTTGAGACATTTCAGATTGTTCTGTTATATCCCATAATGAATGCCAGCATAAATTTTCAGGGAGGAGAGATAGCGATATTTGAGCCATTCTACAACCTTATCAGAAATACCGTAGACCTCCCTGAAATTGTCGCATTCTCCATTTTATTCATAATCCTTGTCGTTATAACATTTATTTTGTCATTGGTATACCGGTATCTCTCTTTGTATGTCACAAAAAAAGTGATAACCACAACAAAAAGTACCATCTTTGACAAACTCATCAGAAATGACTACAAATATTATGTTGAGAACAAACGCGGAGATATCATCTACAGTGTTGTTACCGCACCATCCCAGATAAGACGGTTTCTAGAGATGACAACATCAATGATATCAGACCTTTTTGTAGTATTTACCATATTATTCACCCTATTTTTCATATCAACAAATGCTGTAGCAATCCTTCTTGCCGCCAGTCTTGGATTCATTCTGTTTGTAAGAATTATCGGGAAAAAATTTGCAGTCAGACTTGGGAGACTTCAGATGCATTCCATGCAATCCGAAAATGAGATAATGAGCGGGTATATACAGGGACTTAGACAAATTCGATCAGTATCCGGTGATACCTACTGGAAAAAACAATACGACACCGCTCTCCACAAATTCTGGGACAAATACATTCGTATGAGTTTTTTTTGGCATCTCCCCGGTGAAATGCTTAATTTTTTGTTTTTTATAGGCATTTCAGTGATGGTAATTGCCCTTTACTATCTCCATCAGGATAATTTCTTGTTCGTTATTCCTCTTATGGGAACATTTGTTTTCTCGGCTATGAAAGTGATTCCAAGAATGTCTGTTTTAAGCAACCGATATATGAACATCATGGACAGTTGGCCTAATCTGGAATCCGTCTACCAATTTTTAAATGATTCACGATACCACAAAATAAAAGATGGGTCAAAAATATTTGAGATTCTTACATCAGACATACAATTTAATAATGTGTTTTTTTCCCATTACAAACATCAGAGTCTCATCAAAGGGATAAATCTCACCATAAAAAGAAAGAAAATAACTGCTCTTGTTGGTCATTCAGGTTCCGGAAAATCAACACTTGTATCGCTCCTTCTCCGTTATTATGACGTAACAGATGGAGAAATTCTCATAAACGGAACCGACCTCAGGTATTACAGCAGAGAATCATTTCTTGGAAAAGTAGGATACGTAAGTCAGGACACCTTCATCTATAATGCATCTGTCAGGGAAAATATCGCATTTGGGGGCAATTACTCAGATGAGGAAATTATTGAATCGGCAAGAAAAGCTAATATCCATGAATGTATCCAAAGTCTTCCTGATGGATATAACACGAACGTTGGAGATCAGGGGATTAAACTTTCCGGCGGTGAAAAACAAAGAATTGCAATAGCACGGGCTCTTGTCAGAAATCCTGAAATTCTGGTGCTCGATGAGGCTACCAGTAATCTTGACAACGAATCCGAGGCAATTGTGCAGGAGTCAATAAACCAGGTTTCGGAGAATATTACCACGTTTATCATCGCACACCGTCTTTCAACAGTCAGAAAGGCGGATAAAATCTACGTTTTGAGTGATGGAAGAATCACCGAGAGCGGAAATCATGATGAGCTTATGGATAAGAAGGGGTTTTATTTTGAACTGTATGAATCTGAGGATAAAATATGAAAGGTCGAGGACACAGGTGGTCAGAGGGCATATCCGTCGGATTCAATCGGGTTAAAATATTTCCGGTCAATATAAATTCCGGAGTCCACGTAGGAAACATTTTTACAATTTTGAAGCCTATTGCTCGCATTAGGAAACAGGAGCGAACGTAGTGCATCCGGATGACACTTTCAAACACGTTGCCCACGAAATGTTCCAACCAGACTAACCAGTACATTATGATTATTACAGTCAGGATAAAATGCCAGAAGATGATGACAGTAAACATAAGGTGCACATGGAGGCAATGACGAAGTCCGTGCACAGTGATCATGAAGGAATATCCCCGGATGCCGGGAAACCTTCAGGATCGATGCACGACGAAGGAAAAGGCGGTAATCATCCGATGGGGCACGGATCCCACTCCCACATGCTCGAAGATTTCAAAAAGCGCTTTATTGTCTGCATCATTATTACCATCCCGATCCTGATCTTGTCGGAGACCATCCAGATGTTCTTCGGTTTCCGGTTCGATTTTCCCGGTTCGAAGTACGTCCTCCTTGCACTTGCCACCTTTATCTATTTTTACGGGGGGTATCCATTCTTCAAAGGATTTTTTACCGAGATGAAGACGCACCAGCCGGGCATGATGACCCTGATTTCGGTAGCAATAAGCGTCGCATATTTTTACAGTGTGGGGGTTGTGTTTGGCCTGCAGGGAGCGGCATTCTTCTGGGAGCTTGCAACCCTGATCGATATCATGCTCCTCGGTCACTGGATCGAGATGAGATCGGTTCTTGGAGCGTCCCGAGCCCTGGAGGAACTCGTAAAGATCATGCCACAGGACGCACACCTTCTCAAGGATAACGATATCATAACGGTGAAGATCGAAACCCTGCAGCCAGGCGACCGGGTCCTCATCAAGCCGGGGGAGAAAGTGCCGGTTGACGGGGTTATTGTCGACGGTAAGAGCAGTATGAACGAGGCGATGTTGACCGGCGAATCAAAACCGGTCTCAAAGCATACGGGTGATCCAGTCATTGGTGGCGCGATAAATGCTGAAGGATCGGTCATCGTCGAGGTGAAAAAGACCGGGAAGGAGACTTACCTAAACCAGGTGATCACCCTCGTTCAACAGGCGCAGGAGAACAAATCCCGCACACAAGATCTCGCCAACCGGGCTGCTCTTATTCTTACCATTATTGCATTAAGTGCGGGCGCGATCACCTTTGTGGCCTGGATGATGCTCAGTCAGGGGCTCGGTTTCTCCATAGAACGGGCTGCAACCGTCATGGTGATCACCTGTCCACATGCTCTCGGGCTTGCTATTCCGCTCGTTGTCGCGGTATCAACCGGTATTGCCGCAAAATCCGGACTGCTCATCAGAAACCGTCAGGCATTCGAACGTGCAAAAGATCTTCAGGCGATCGTCTTTGACAAAACCGGTACACTCACTGAAGGAAAATTCGGGGTTACCGACATACTTTCTCTTGGCACACTCACGGAGGATGAAGTGCTGAAACTGGCAGCCTCGCTGGAAACCAACTCCGAACATTCGATTGCCCTGGGTATTGTAAAAAGTGCAGCAGAGGCGCATCTTGAACTGATACCACCCGAGAATTTCCGGGCAATTCCCGGCAAGGGTATTGAGGCAGTTATCGACGGGCGACACCTGAAAGTGGTCAGCCCGGGATATCTTACCGAGAACCATATCGAACAATCAGACCCTCGCATTGAAACAATCATCCGTCAGGCCAAGACCGTGGTCTTCCTGCTCGAAAATGACCTGCCTGTGGGTGCGATAGCCCTTGCTGATATTATCAGGAAGGAATCAAAGGAAGCGGTTACCCGGTTAAAATCCATGGGCATCAAGTGCATTATGCTGACCGGGGATAACCAGTACGTGACGCAGTGGGTTGCGACCGAGATCGGCCTTGATGAGTATTTTGCCGAGGTGTTACCCCATGAAAAGGCAAACAAAATAAAAGAGATCCAAAAGCGTTACATCGTCGCGATGGTTGGCGATGGCATCAACGACGCACCGGCCCTTGTCCAGGCAAACGTCGGAATCGCAATAGGTGCCGGTACCGATGTTGCGGTGGAGAGCGCCGATATCGTGCTGGTCCGGAGCGATCCACGGGACGTTGCAGATATTATCGGGCTTTCGAAACGAACCTATGTCAAGATGGTCCAGAACCTGCTCTGGGCAACAGGATATAATGCATTCGCCATCCCGCTTGCTGCAGGAGTTCTGATCGGGTACGGTATTATGCTCTCGCCGGCAGCAGGAGCAGTTCTTATGAGTGCGAGTACGGTTATTGTGTCCATAAATGCGAAACTCCTCACTCTCAGTTGACGATGCAGGGTTCCAGAAAAGGAGAAAGAGAATATTTGCAATTAAAGAGAGAACAAATAACCGCTTTTTTGTATTCCGTTATCATTCATTTTCCATAGATCCTTTCTAAAAGATCCTCGGTCATTTATCCGAAAGAGGTAGGTTTCACGTTGTTTGCGCAAAAAATTGACAGAATTTATGCTCAATTGGTGCAGATATCAAATATACGCCATATCTGAGGATCATGGCACAGCCCATCTATATTTTTTAATTTAGTAGAATACGAAATGAATACTATTTAGCTCTCTTATTTATCATTCTTTAATATGGTTAACCGGTTCACAGAAAAAATACGAATTATACCATGCACAGCCATAATTCTGCTAATATTGATGCTGATAGCAATACCCGGATCCGCATGTTCCGTCTTTGCTGTCACTCCCGGCGCATCAGAGGACGGCTCCATGTATGCCGGCCACACGAATGATGGGGTCGGCTTTGACTGGAGAAATCACTACGACATCAGCCTCACCTACATCCCTGCTGCAGACCATGCACCGGGTGCAAAACGGGCCGTTGCATTCGATCCCTGCAGTGGCTCTGATGATGCCGGGAGCGCGCCAGACAACAGTTCCGGATTAGTTATTGGCTATATCGACCAGGTGCCCCACACCTATGGTTACTATACCGGATCCTATGCCATAATGAACGAGCACCAGTTGTTAAGTGCTGAGTGCACGGACTATGCCAAGATACAGCTCGATGCAGAGGAAGGGAAGCGAATCTTCCATTCATCTGAACTTTCCAATGTGGCCCTCGAACGCTGCACAACCGCACGGGAGGCAATCGAACTGGTCGGCGAACTGATTGAAAAATACGGCTACTATGGCTCCGGTGAGACACTCATCTTCGCTGACCCCAGGGAAGCGTGGGTCATTGAAATGTGTTCCAGCCCGGAAGGTACCGGAGGTCTCTGGGTAGCAGAGAAGATACCGGATGGAGAAGTATTTGTGGCCGCAAACGAGTTCCGTATTCGTGAGATCGTTCCAAACGATCCCGATATGCTCTACGCAACAGACCTCTTTCGCATCGTTGAAAAGAACAACATGTGGTCACCTGCTGACGGACCACTGGACTGGCTGGAAGCAGCAAGCTTTGGCGAGTACGCCCACCCCTACTATTCCCTGATGCGGGTATGGAGCATGCAGGACAGGCTTGCTCCATCCCTTAATCTGAGCCCCTTTGTAAAGGATTCCTACACAAAAAACTATCCATTCACCATCACACCTGATGAAAAAGTCAACCTGACAAACACGTTTTCACTCTTTCGTGATCATTACGAGGGAACCGAATTTGATCTCACCACCGGTATAGCAGCGGGGCCTTTTGGCAATCCATACCGCTATCTTGGCCCAAATGATGCACACACCAATTTCCAGAATGAGACGTTCATTGAAGTACGTCCCGGTGCAAACCCACGACCCCTCTCCGCAGTATTCTGTTCCTACAGTTATGTTGCACAGGCACGGGCAGACCTCCCTGACCCGGTGGGCGGGGTGCTCTGGTTTGGTCCGGCTGTCGCATACGAAACCGTGTATGCTCCCATGTATGCCGGTGCCCTGAATATATCCACCCCCTATGCCACGGGTGACAGAATGGTGTATGATCCGGAATCTGCTTACTGGATCTTTGATTTGGTCACCAACTGGGCAATGCTCCGCTACGATGCAATGATCGATGACATCCAGGAAAAACAGTCAGAAATGGAGTTAGAATCAGTTGAAGCAATCAGGATAACAGACGCACAGGCAGTAAAATTGATCCAGGCAGGAGACGAGGCGGGTGCACGCCAGCTCCTCACCAATTTCACGGTTGAACGAGGCGATACAATCATTCGTGATTGGAGGGCACTCACCGGTATGCTTGTGGTGAAATATTCAAACTGCCTCATCACCGACCCCATAGATGAGGGTGTTGAAGAAACCGGTTATCCGGCGTGGTGGTATGACGTAGCAGATTACCACTACGGCCCCCGCGTGTACGAACTTGACACGCTCAGGAAAACAGACGGCCTGAATTATACCGGCAAGTCCCTGTGGATTCCAAAGAGTACATCATTTGATGAGATTCTGAGTCTTATCTGAGAAACGGCCAATCACATCATTTTTTGTTTCATTTCAGGAGGTCCCGGTTTCTGACAGAGTTTTGATACCAAAATAATCAATAAATATTTTGATTCCTGACTATAGATTAAGACAATTTCAAGTCGATCCCTTTTTTATTTAGGTAACTACACATATGAACGTATGAGTAAAAATTACCTTCTGGCAGTGCTCCTCATTGTGGCACTTGCCTGCTGTATGGTCTGTGGATGCACATCTGATACACCTCCTGTTGCAGGAGAGTCCGAATCAGCCGAATCACTGGTTGTCTACTGCGGCGCTGGCCTGCGTGAACCAATGGATGAAATTGCACAGGTCTATCAGGAAAAGACCGGCACTGAGATTAGATACACATACGGTGGTTCAGCTCAGCTGCTCTCACAGATAGAACTTCTGCAGAAAGGGGACTGTTACATGCCCGGTGCAAAGTCATACATCGACTCCGCAGCAGAGAAGGGATTCATTAACTCCAGTGAAAAAACCATCTACCACGTGCTTGCCATCGCTGTCGCACCCGGCAATCCAAAGAATATCACCACTCTTGCTGACCTGACAAAAGATGGCGTCCGTGTCGCAATCGGTGAACCGACAGGACCTGCTGTCGGTAGCGCAACAAAGAATATGATGGATAAAGCCGGCTACTGGGAAGACCTGCAGGACAACATTGTGGTCCGATCAGGTACCGTTAACGAACTTCTCGTATACATGAACATGGGTCAGGCGGATGCCACCGTCATCTGGGAGGATCTCCTTGGCAACATAGCTGTTGAACAGGTCGACATTCAGATTAATGAAGGGTTCATCAAAGTGATCCCCATCGGCACACTCACATTCTCAGAAAATCCCAATGATGCACAGGCATTTGCTGACTTCGTCTCATCTGACGAAGGAAAGGCCATCTTTGTGAAGCACGGATTTGAGACATACCCATCAGCAAAATACGGGGATGCCTGATTCTTTTTCTCTTTTTTTCCGGTATTATTCTGTCCGTACGCTTGGCAACGATATCATCCGGATTTCCGCGCTCCCACAGAACATACTCACATTATTATCATCAGTCATTTTCGAAAACCCCATAGAAATCGTAGATCCGAAAAAGGCAAGCAATACGTTTGTGAAATAGTAGTATAACAGATTTCATTAACCTACCCGCAAATCAACGTTTTTTTAACAGGCACATCCGAATAATAAACATATGAGTAATAAACTCACGGCATTCGCTGCCATCATGGCAGCCCTCTGTCTCTGCATGGTGTGCGGCTGCACATCTGATGCAACAACACCGACAGACGCACAGCAGCCACTCTCCGAAGAGAAATCACTGATTGTCTACTGCGGCGCTGGCCTGCGTAATCCAATGGATGAAATTGGACAAGTCTATCAGGAAAAGACCGGCACAGAGATTAAATACACATTCGCCGGCGCAGCACAATTACTCTCACAGATGGAACTTCTGCAGAAAGGGGACTGTTACATGCCTGGTGCACTGGCATACATCGAGGCTGCTGCAAAAAAGGGATTCATCAACTCAAGTGAGAATGTCATCTACCACGTGCTGGCCTTCGCAGTCAGACCCGGCAACCCGAAAAATATCACCACACTCAAAGACCTCACCGAAGATGGTGTAACGGTCGCTATTGGTGAACCCAGCGGAAATGCTGTTGGAATTGCCACCAAGGCGATCTATGAGAAGGCAGGACTCTGGGAAGATCTGCAGGACAATATTGTTGTGCGATCAGGTACCGTTAACGAACTGCTCGTATACATGAACATGGGCCAGGCGGATGCCACCGTCATCTGGGAGGATCTCCTCGGCAAGTCAAACGTCGAACAGGTGGATATCCCCCAGGAGGAGGGCTTTATCAAAGTCATCCCGGTCGGCACCCTGACATTCTCTGACAAACCGGCAGAAGCACAGGCTTTTGCTGATTTCGTAGCATCAGACGAAGGAAAGGCTATCTTTGTGAAACACGGATTTGAGACATACCCGTCGGCAAAATACGGGGATGCCTGAATATTCTCTTTTTTGCCGTGAACGTACAGGGAATACTATGCATAAATCGTGCAATCCGACAAATGACTACTCCGAGCGGCATTCCTCTATCCATAATGCCAGCTGCAGTTCATTTCAGGATTCACATGCATTCATAACCAACTTCACTCCCTTTATCCGGAAAAAACCAGACAAGAGGCAACACATATGACAGACATCACATTCAAACCAATTGGCATTATTCACTCCGAACATACCGAACATGAAAACACCCCGATTCAGGGAATTTTTAACCCATCACGGGGGCAGGTAGAGGTATTCGGGGAATTTGCAGAAGGACTCAAAGACATCGAATCATTCTCCCACCTGTTCCTTATCTACCACTTTAACCGGGCCACCGGGAAGAACCTGACCCAGAAACCCTTCCTTGACGGAGAGAAGGAACGCGGCATCTTTGCCATCCGACACTTCAACCGACCGAACCCCATCGGTATTTCAATTGTAAGACTCCTGAGTGTGCATGGCAACATCCTGGAGATAGAACAGGTGGATATCCTGGATGGGACGCCACTTCTGGATATCAAACCCTATGTGCACCAATTTGACCATCGTGAGGAGGTCAAAAGCGGATGGGTGGACAACGCCCACATGGACGACATCGGTGCATGGAATGCCACCCCAAAAGGACTCAGGAACACGGAGAGAACCAATCGTGAAAAGTGACCTCCGACGCAACTGGGTAAAGGTCATCACCATCACCGTGGGCCTTGTGCTCGCTGCCTTCATTATCACCCTTCTCATCCTCGTGGTAACCCACCCCTCCCCTGCTGCTGTGGTTGAGTCACTGATGAGTAAAGAGATTCACTTTGCCATTTACCTCAGTCTTGTTACATCCATCATATCCACCCTTATGTGCATACTCATCGGGGTGCCCACCGCCTACGCACTGGCCCGGTATGACTTCTGGGGCAAGAGTTTTGTGAGTACCATCCTCGACCTTCCCCTCGCCCTACCGCCTCTTGTTGCAGGTGTGGCACTCCTACTCTTATTCGGGACAACTCCCTTCGGTGTTTTCCTTGAATCCATCGGGATTGTCTTTGTCTTCACCCCTCTTGGCATCATCGTCGCTCAGTTCTTTGTGAACATGCCGTTTATGCTGCGGATTATGCGCTCGACATTCACTGACATCTCCCCCCGTTATGAGTATGTGGCCTGCACCCTTGGATGCACCAACCTCCAGGCCATCTGGCAGGTCACCCTCCCTATGGCAGTGAATGGGTTTCTTGCAGCCGCGGTAATTACCTGGGCAAAGGGTATCGGTGAATTCGGTGCTGGCCTGCTGATTGCCGGTGCAACCCGGATGAAGACCGAGACCCTGCCGATTTCGCTTTTCCTGAACATGTCATGCGGTGAACTGGAAATGGCAATATCTGCTGCAATCATCCTCGTGACGATATCGTTGGTATCCCTCTATGTCTTTGAATACTTCGGAGGATCGGCGAAATTCTAACACCGGTGAACATCATGCTAGCAATAGAACATATTTCAAAAGATTTAGGCGAGTTCGTCCTGGACGATGTATCCCTTGAGGTTATGGACGGAGAATACTTCGTTATCATCGGTCCCACCGGCGCCGGCAAGACCATCCTTCTGGAGACCATTGCAGGAGTATATCCTCCGGATTCAGGCACCATCTGCCTCGATTCCAGGGATTTGACCTATGTGCCCCCGCGTGAGAGGAACATTACCATGGTCTATCAGGACTACATGCTTTTTCCCCACCTGACCGTTGCAGAGAATATTGGGTTCGGCCTAAAGAACCGGAAGCTTCCCCCTGTTGAAATTACCGCCAAGGTTAGTGAAGTTGCAGAAATATTCGGCATCGGACACCTTCTCCACCGCTACCCCAACACCCTCTCCGGCGGAGAAAAACAACGTACGGCAATCTCACGGGCCATCGTCCTTGAACCCTCCGTCCTGCTCTTAGATGAGCCCCTGAGTGCTTTGGACGGGCAGACACGTGATCGCCTCAGGATTGAACTCAAACGCCTGCATGCTTCCTTCAGGACAACGATCATTCACATCACCCATAACTTTGAGGAGGTATTTTCCCTTTCCTCACGAGTGGCAGTGATGCACCAGGGCAAGATTTTGCAGGTAGGGACACCGGACGAGGTGTTCAGGCACCCCCGCTCAACGTTTGTTGCAGAGTTCGTCGGTGTCCAGAATATTTTCCGGGGCACCTGCACAGAGACAGATGGCCTTTCGGTGGTTGCCGTAGAAGGAACAGACAGACCCTATCTCATCTGTTCAACTCTTTGCGCCGACGATGCCGAGGTAACGGTAACCATCCGGCCGGAAGACATCATGGTCTCACGCTCCAGAATCGATTCCACCGCACGCAATTCCTTTGCAGGCACCATCACTGATGTAGCAGATAACGGTTCAATGGTAAGAATATCCGTTGATACCGGATTGCCCTTCATTGCCGCAGTAACCCGGCAGGGATGGTACTCACTTGGTGCCGAGATCGGAGATACGATATATCTGACGGTTATGGCACAGTCCGTCCATATATTCTAATTTTTATCACACCCCACACCGATTTATTACCCATATGTTCCATAAGTGCGGCACCTCCCTGAAAAAGATCCAAAATCTCCCTCATCGGGCACCATGATCTGCGCAACCATGGGAAGAGAAGACCCTGTGCCCCCCCCTGTCAACACCAATTTACAACACAGGGGGGCGTGACTGCTTTATTGATGGCAAAATCGATTATATTCGATGACATTCATATTAATAATTAAAATTTAAAAATGATTTTAATTGAACCGTTTGTCAAAAAAACACT